>NZ_CAUDSG010000020.1:0-29700 GCF_958451995.1 Candidatus Avelusimicrobium alvi | reverse complement strand
GCACTCCCGCGCCTGCAGGCGTTTTCCGTCAGGAAAACGACCGGAAGCCGAGTCCTACTCGGGGAGCCATTTAGAAAACCAGACGAAAGTCTGGTTTTTTTAATGCCTGCCGTTCCCCGAGAGCGGGCAAACTGCTTTGCCCGCGTTAGGACGAGAAAGGCGGAGCGATGTTTTGGTTTGCGCTGACAAGTCGCAAGGCCAAAACCGCGAGCCCGGTGCGATGGCGCACTCCCGCGCCTGCAGGCGTTTTCCGTCAGGAAAACGACCGGAAGCCGAGTCCGTCCCGGGAAACATTAAAAAAATGTTATATTACTTACATGCCTGTTAGTTCAACTTATTTTGCTTCTTGTTTCTTCTCCCTGTTTATGTCATCTGTCCTGCACTAAAATTAAATTCAGGCAAAAAATCTAAGGAGAACCAAATGCAAAAACATTTATTTACCATCATAGGCAAAGGCCAGTGTGGAAAAACTACAGTCATTAAAAAAATTAATGAGTTGTATCAGTCTCGTTTGGAATCTGCCGGGTTTACCGTTTGTCACGAGAAAAACCCTACAGGCAAAGATATAGCCTTGCGCTATACCCACCCCAACGGATTAAAAATTGGTATTTTCAGCAGTGGAGATACCGCTAGTATTATTGATAAATATTGTGGCATTTTTAAGGACTGCGATATAATTATTTGTGCTTCCCGCCATACAAAACCACAATTTACGGCTATACGAAATGCCGCCCGCGACCAAAACAGACTGTTGCATGTTCTTAATAAAACAGGTATGCATAAAACTGACACAAATCTGGACGACGATTGGATTATTGAACAATTTAAACAAAAAACCCAGAATCTGGAGCCATTTAGTTCATTATAAACAATTACCGAACCAGAGGCAGGAACAGACCTGCCTCTGGTACACATAAAGCCGCTGCCTTTTTACTATAATACTTTTATGGAACCTATTAACTGGCGGGAAGTGTACGCCAAAATAAAAGATTTTATTAAACTCTCACTTAAAAAATACTCGCTGTTTATCGTGCACCTGACCCCGCACCAAAACATCGCGCAGACCGTTCTTTCCTACACCCTGCTCGGCTGGATTCTGCTTTCCCTTCCGTTTATGAACACGACGGACGTTTCTTTTCTGGACAATTTGTTCACTTCCGCATCCGCCGTGTCCACCACCGGGCTGAACAGCGTCAACTTCGCCGATTCATACACGTTTTTGGGCAAGCTGGTGGTGCTGTTTCTCATTCAGGTGGGCGGCGTGGGATATATGACGTTCTCTTCCTTTGTGTATTTGTCTTTCTCCCAGCGCCACCGGCTGCGCAAAAGCCAGCAGGAAGCCCTCTCGGCCGAAGTGGCCCTGCCCAACACCCTTAAACTGTCGGATTTTTTATGGGCCGCCATGGTGTTTACCTTTATTGCGGAAAGCATCGGCGCGGTATTTTTGTTTAATTATTTCCAGCACCACAATTACAGCCTGTTTGATTCCGCCTGGTACAGCATTTTCCACAGCGTTTCTTCGTTTTGTACGGCGGGATTTTCGTTATGGAACAACAGTATGGAAAATTTTGCAGACAGCAAAACCATCAATATCGTCATTTCCTGCCTGTCCCTGGCGGGCGCGATGGGTTTTATCGTCGTAACGGATATTTTTAATTTTATCCGCCGCAAGACCAAAGAAATCACGTTCACCACGAAAATTATCGTTCTTGTAACCGCCTGCCTGGTGGCGTTCGGCACGTTTACGCTGTTTGTTACCACGCCGGGGCTGACGCTGATGGAGGCGTTTTTCCAATCCGTAGCCGCCATGACCACCTGCGGGTTTAACACCGTCAACATCGGCACGCTTTCCTCGTGCTCGCTGCTGATTTTGATTTTGCTGATGAGCATCGGCGGCTCCCCTTCCGGCACCGCCGGCGGTATTAAGACGACGGCCTTTGCCAGCGTGCTCGCCATTATGTACAACCGCCTGCGCCTGCACAACCGCGTGGAGTTTTTGGGGCGGCGCATTCCGCTGGTACGGCTGTATGCGGCCACTTCCACTTTTTTGTTGTATGCATTATTTTTGTTCGCCAGTATTTTCCTGCTTACGTGGACGGAAAAACTCCCGTTTTTAAGCCTGGCGTTTGAATCCGCCGCCGCGCTGGGCACGGCGGGGCTTTCCACCGGCATTACCGGGGAATTATCGGGCTGGGGAAAGCTGATTATTATCGGCACCATGCTGATTGGACGCATCGGCGTGGTAACGTTCGGCATGGCCATACTGGCACACGACGATGACGACGACGAGGATGACAAACCCGCCGAAAAGGCCGACATAGCGGTCTAAAGTCTTATGGCCCAATTTAGTAAAATATAAATATGAAATTTTACCTCATTAGTCTTGGCTGCCCCAAAAACCTCACCAACAGCGAGGAATTTTCCGCCCGGCTCCTGGCCAAAGGCCATAAAATGGTTTTCACGCCCGAACAGGCCGACGAAATCATCATCAACACCTGCGGCTTTATCGCTTCCGCCGTTAAAGAAGCAAAGGACGAAATCCGCTTTGCGCTGGATTTAAAGAAAAAAGGCGCCGTTAAAAAAGTGGCGGTAACGGGCTGCCTGGTGGAACGTTTTAAAGAACAGGTGGCGCAGGAATTTCCGGACCTGGACACGGTATTTTCCATCGCCGCGCAGGACACGGTGGAAAATACGCTTAAAAAACGCGGCGTGATTTTGGACCCGCTTCCAAGCTCCCTCTATTTGCCCGAATACAAAATGAGCCTGACCGCCCCGCACACCGCTTACCTGAAAGTGGCCGACGGCTGCAACAACCGCTGCGCCTACTGCACGATTCCGTTCATCCGCGGGGCGTACCGTTCCAAACCCATGAAAGACGTGGTGCGCGAAGCCAAACTGATGATTGAAAACGGCGTGCAGGAAATTTCCCTCATCGCGCAGGATACGACGTCCTACGGGATGGACCTTTACGGCAAACCCCGGCTTTTAGAACTGCTGGAAAAACTGTTAAAGCTCAAGGGGCTTGGCAGACTTCGCATTATGTACGGCTACCCCCACCGGGTGACGAAAGAAATCGCGCGGCTGATGGCCTCTACGGATAAAATTTTTCATTATTTAGACATTCCTCTCCAGCACATCGCCGACCCGGTGCTCACGCGTATGAACCGCCATTGTGACGCGGCCCAAATCCGCCGTACGCTGGATATGCTCAAAACCGAAGTGCCGGATATTTCCCTGCGCACCAACTTTATCGTGGGGTTCCCCGGCGAGACGAAAAAAGATTTTAACGAGCTTAAAAAGTTTGTTAAAGAATACGAGTTTGACAATATGGGCGTGTTTGAATACTTCCGCGAAAAAGGCACCGCCGCGTATGCGATGGAACAGGTGCCCGCCCGCGTAAAGCACGAGCGCGCCGCCGAACTGGTGGAAACGCAAAGCCGCGTGATTGACAAAATTAACCAACGCCTCACCGGCACCGTACTGGAAGCTATTGCCGACGGGGAAGACTTCGGCCGCACCTATAAAGACGCGCCGGATATTGACGGGAAGGTAACGTTTACGCGTCCGGTTAAAACCGGCAGTATTTTTAAAGCGCGTGTGGTAAGCGCGGAAGGATACGAGCGCGAACTGGAACCGCTAGAAAAATAATTTAAATGCAAAAACCCCGCTTTACGCGGGGTTTTTTATGTTATAAATCCATCCGGTAACACTCGGAGGCGCTGTTGTCGCACTTAACAGGAGTAGGCGAAGACGCCAGCTGGCGGCACATTTCACGCCCCCAGTCCGAATTGGGACGGCAGAAAAAGTCCCCGGTGTGTTCATCCGACGTATACCCCCGGTTAAACGTAAGCAGGAGCAAATCAAAATCGCTTTTAGCCTGGCCTTTGCTTTTATGGTACCCGTACCGTGCATGGCCGGTACCGTTCCAGATGCTGGTTTTGTCGTCCAGGTATAAAGTTCCGTCGCACCAGGGCTCTTCACTCTCACATACGCCGTCGGCACTCTGCCCGCTGCAGCGGTAGCGGTATGCTTCTACGCCCAGCGCATCCATATACCGCCCTAAATCCATACAATTTGTATTGCCGGTATTCATCACATACAGTTCGCGCCCTTCTTTAATTTTTTTAAACCAGGGCAACAGCTTGGCTACCCGCGCTTTTACGACAGCTTTTTCGTACTGCGGCAGCGCGACAGCCGCCAGAATACCAATGATTAAAACAACCACTAACAGTTCTATTAAAGTAAAACCTTTTTCCATAAGATACTCCTAAGCAAGTTGATTTAAAGGCTCATTTTTATTTTAATATGACGGAGCCTTAAAATCAATACTCAAAACACTGTATCAAAAAAAAAACGCGTCAAGGGGGCGAGCCGCCCCTCCCTTTCCCTGACAGTGCCATCCGACTAATGGGGCCACACTATTTAAACAATGTTGCCAAGCACCGTAACAGCGAGCCAAAAAAGCCGCCCGCAGGGTCCGGGCCTTGGGGCTCTGGCCTTATCCAGAGTTCAGCGAAATACGGTACTTTTAGATACTTGGGAGAGAAACATTCGGGGACGCAAAAGTTTGCCGGGGAACGGTTCTTTATCTGCCGGCCGGCAAGGCCCCCTTCCAGGGGGCGGTGCTCTATGCGAACACATCCGACTAATTGAGCCACACTATTTAAACAATGTTGCCAAGCACCGTAAAGTCTGCACGGCCTGCAAGGCCCTTTTTCCGGCAGCAAAAAAGAGAACAGATTTACAGCTGGTTCGTCAGCGCGGTAACGATGGTATACGTCCAGGCGATATCAAGCGGCTCCGTGAGTTCTTCGGAACCCGCAAAATCCGCCTCAAACAGCCGTTCGGTCAGCTCCCGCACAAAGGCCGGGTCGGAGATACCCAGGCTCATTTCTTTATTGATGTAGAGGCTCATTTTGTCAAAATTGGCGGTTCCCACCACGGCCCAGCCGTCGTACACGGCGGCTTTCACGTGGCTCATCCCGTTGTAGAAATATACGCGCACGCCGTTTTTTAACAGCTTGTTGGCCATAAAACGGTTGTTTTTATCCATAATGCCCACATCGTTCTTGCCGGGCAGAATCACGCGCACGTCCACCCCGCGGCCGCGGGCGTCAATCAGTTCTTTGATGATGCGGTCGTCGGAGAAATAGGCGTTCTCAATATAAATGCGCTTTTTGGCGCGGCGGATGGCTTCGCGCTGGGCGTCAAAAATTTCGCTGTCGTGGGGCTTGGTGTACATCAGCCGCACGTCAATCATACCGGGTCCCTCGCGGTTTACGTCGCGGGAGCGTTTGCTGAACAGTTTGCGGTACGCCGCGGCGTAATCGCCGCCCCAGCCGGTAAACGACCAGTTCTCGTAAAAATTCTTCACCAGCCGCCCCACCACCGGGCCTTCCAACGCCACCATCATATCGTGCCAGGTGTAGCGGTATTCCTGGCCGATGTTCATCCCGCCCGTATAGGCAATTTTTCGGTCCACGATATACACCTTATTGTGGTCAAACGTACCCCACGGGTTTAAATGCGTGCGCGCTTTGGTTTTGGAATTTTTGCGCAGGTACGACGTAATGTACTTGGGCATAATAAACGTTTCGGAGGTTTTAAGCTCCGGGTTTTTGCCCGAATTTAACACCGTATTGAGTTCGTCCACAATCACGCGCACGTCTATCCCGTCGGCCGAACGGCTTTTCATCACGTCCGCAACGGACAGGCCGTACGGGTCCGCCATAAAAATATATACGCTGGTGAAAATGCTCTCCCGCGCGCGCTGCATAGCCAGCATAAAATGCGGGAAGAATTCATCCCCGTCAATCAAAAGCGTAACGCGCGCCTTATAATTTTGCCTGCTGATTTTTTTATCCAGCCACCGGTTAAAATCCGCCAAATCCATTCCTTCGCCGGAGGTATTCAGCGGCGGAACTTCTTTTAAGTCCCACGCGTGGGGCGGAAAAAGCGTATACACCGTAGATGTGCCGAACGCCGCCAGGCGGTGCATGGAAGTAAACGGCGCTTTTACAAAACTAAACAGCTGGCTTTTGACGAAAAACGAATAAATAAACGAGGCGGAGAAACCGAGCGAAGTCATCTCCTTTTTCACTTCGTAATAATCGGGCAGCTGGAGCTGTACGTTCGCGCCGATTTCAGTATCCACATAAATGTAAGGGGACATCGGCACATCATCCAGCCGCAGCAAAAACCGCGTGTACGCCTGGCCCGACGCGGCCACCATCTTTTTTATCTGCTCGTTTACCAGGCGCGTAAACTGCTGCGCGTCAATGCGGCCGATAATTTCTATATCGCCCGGCGCGTCTTTAAGCTGCACCAAATCCGGCGTGCCGTCGGCCCGGCGCAGCAGCATCGTTTCGTAATTTTGGATAAACAGCAATATGCCCTGCGAAGACCGCTCCGGCATCAGCGGCAAAATGGTTTGTTTGAGCACTTCCGTCCACTCGCGCCCCACCACTACCACGCGGCGGCTGCGGTCCAGTTTTTCCCCTTCTTTAAAGCGGCGCGGAACCAGCCCGGCGATGTCCACGTTCCCCTCTTTTTCCGCTTGGTCCAGCGCGGCGGTAAAGAAAAATCTTTCCCCGTCGTAATCATATTCAATATACAGCGTGTCCGCGGCGACAAAAGCGTCCCGCGCCTCCAATTCGTGCTGGGCGATGCGGCGCATGGCCTCTTTTTTCTGAACGTTGTGCGTGCAGGCACACAGCAAAGATGCAAAGCAAAAACACAGCAGTAAGCGGATGGTTTTCATACGGGTATTTTAGCAAATCTCTCCCCCGCGCCGCGATTGTGTATAATGAAACTATGAAAAACACTTTTACCGTACCGTATTTTAATGCGGTTGAAAACGTCCTTAAACGTATAGAAGAAACGCAAGGCAGGGCTATGGAAAAAGCCGCCCGGGCGGTGGCCGCGTCGCTTGAAAACGACGGCGTTTTGCACACCTTCGGCTGCGGGCACAGCGCAAGCGTGGCGCTGGAACCCTTCCACCGAAGCGGCTGTTTCGCCGCCGCGGACGCCGTGTTGGACCCCGGGCTTATGTTCCAGTCCGGCGCGCATGCGGGAACCACGTTTGAACGGCTGGAAGGGTATGCTTTGGCGGTGTTCGCGCGGCATACATTTAAACCGCAGGACGTCCTGCTGGTGGTTTCCAACTCGGGCCGCAATCCGGCCGGGGTGGACGCCGTACGCTACGCCCGGGAGCGCGGCGTAACCGCCATCGCCATTACCGCGGCCGGCGCGCATACGCAAAGCAAATCCCGCCACTCCAGCGGGCTCCTTTTAAAAGACGCGGCGGACATCGTGCTGGACAACTGCTGCTCCGCCAACGAAACCGCCCTGGAACTGGGCGGCGTGGAGATGGCCCCCGTCTCCACGGTGGCTTCTTCGGCCCTGCTTCACGCGGTACTTTACCGGGCGGCCGAAATCCTGCACGAAAAGGGCCTGGAACTGCCCGTATACAGAAGCAGTAACGCCGGCGGGGACGAACACAACACCCGGCTGGCGCAGCGGTACGCCGGGCGCATTAAACATTTGGACTAACTCCATCCAAAAAAACCGGGTGTCAAGCACCCGGTTTTTATTATAGGCAAACGCTATTTTAAATACGGCTTAATCCGTTCATACACCCGCTCGGCCACAATTTCATATCCCGCCGCATTCGGGTGCACCATATCCGACTTATACTGTCGTTTATTAAAAATCCCTTCCAAAATGCCGGGCACAAAAACGGCTCCCTTTTCCTCGGCTAATTTTTTGTAAGCCCGCGAATAATGCCCCATCCCCGGCGCGCCCGTGTCCACAATCACAGCCACCGCGCCCGCCTGCTGCACCGCATCCACGATTTCCGCCACGGCCGCCAGCGCGTCTTCCATCCGGCGGTTCTGCATAAAATCGTTTGCGCCGAATTCAATCAGCACCATATGCGGGTTTTGCGCCAGCACCTCGGGCAGACGCGAAGGCGCATGCGCGGCGGTTTCTCCGGACATACCCAAATTAACCACTTCACGCCCCAGTTTGGCGGCCAGCACGGCCGGATAGGCCGAACCCCTGGGCGCGCCGTAGCCGGCGGTCAGGCTGTCCCCAAACGCAACGACGGCGGTGCCCGGATTATGCAAATTTTTAATTTCGGCGGTGTCTTTCATAAAATAATACGCGCACGCGGCGACGAGTAGAAGCCCTATCCATTTTTTCATAATTTTTCCCCTGTTTTATTATAACAAAACCCGGGCCGGCGGCCCCCGTACGCGCGTGCGAAAAAAGGGTTGACTTTTCGCGCCGTTATTATAGAATAAGAGTATGAGAAAAGCATTAACCAAAGACGAAGAACAACAGCTTCTGGACGCGGCGCAGGATGTGCGCGAACGTTCGTACTCGCCCTATTCCAAATTTAAAGTGGGCGCAGCCGTACTGACGGCAGACGGACAGATTTTCCAAGGCACCAACATTGAAAACGCTTCCTACGGCCTGACCGTTTGCGCCGAGCGCAACGCGCTGTTCGCCGCCGTGGGGGCGGGCAAGCGCAAGCTCCGCGCGCTGGCGCTGGTTACGCAAAAACTGCCCGGTGCGGCGTTTAATTCGCCCTGCGGCGCCTGCCGCCAGGTGATGAGCGAGTTCCTCGCGCCCGACGCTCCGCTGCTTATCGCCGTGCTGGACGGAAAAAAACGCACGGTTTACCGCAAATTACTGCGCGACGTGATGCCGTTCCCGTTTGAAAAATTTTCGGAAAAATAAATGCGCGCGGCTCCGTCCGCGCGTTTTTTTGGGGGAATTATGACACAAACCGTTTACAAAGGTTTGCCCGCCTGGACGCTGGAAAACGACGCCCTGCGGCTCACCTTCCTTCCCGGCTACGCCTGCAAAATGGCCAGCCTGGTAAGCAAAAAAACCAACCGGGAATTTCTGTTCCAATCCGCCAGCCCCGTGCTAACCGTGCCCGAATACGGCGCGCCGTTTTCCGATTACGACTCCAGCGGCTTTGACGAAGTCTTCCCCTCCATAGACGCCTGCCCGTACCCGGATGGCACCTGGCAGGGCATGCCCGTGCCGGACCACGGCGAAGTGTGGGCCATGCCGTGGGAAAGCGTCCGCGCGCCGGACGGCCGCGCCGCCAAAGCCTTCGTGCGCAGCCAGACGCTGCCGTATATCCTTTCCAAAAATATTACGCTTAAAGACAACGCCGTTTTATTTGAATACTGCGCGGAAAACACGGCGGACGAAGATTTTAAGTTTATCTGGACGCCGCACTGCCTGCTGGCCTGTTCCCCCGCCACACGCCTGCTCATCCCGGACAATTTAACCCAGGTAATGAGCGTGGAACACTCCACCAAGCACCTCGGCCCGTGGGGCACCCTGCACACCTACCCGCTGACGACCGATGTGCGCGGCCTGAAAATGGACCTGGCCGCCACCGAACCCCGCACCGTAAGAAACTGCGAAAAATTTTACTTCACCGAAAAGAACACCGCCGGCTGGTGCGGCATTGAACATACCGACACGGGCGAAAAACTCATCTACGAATACGACGCGGACAAAGTGCCGTACCTGGGCGTCTGGAAAACGCAGGGCGGCTACCGGGGAGACTACAATCTGGCCCTGGAGCCGTGCACCGGCGTATATGACGATTTGTACGTGGCACATAAAATCCGCCGCGCGGCCGTCATCGGCCCCAAAGGCCGCTGTGAATGGAAGTTTAAAATGACGGTAAACTAAATTTAGGCCGGGCCGTTTTCAACATGCGCCCGGAAGGGAGAATCCATATGAATCAACTAGCGTTAAGAAGCAAATTCAACGAAGTGTTCAAGAAAGAAAAACTTTACTTTTTCGCCCCGGGCCGCGTGAACCTGATCGGCGAACATACCGATTACAACGGCGGACACGTTTTTCCGTGCGCGCTTTCCTTCGGCACGCACTGTGTGTTCTGCAAGCGCGACGACCGCAAAATACGCCTCTACTCCCTCAATTTTCCGAACCAGGGCGTAATTGAAGCCGACCTGGATAACATCGCTTACGATAAAAAGCAGGACTGGGCCAACTATCCGCTGGGCGTGATTAAAACGCTTCAAAACCACGGCTACGTGATAGACCAGGGCTTTGAGCTCCTCTTCTGGGGAGATATTCCCAACGGGGCGGGGCTTTCTTCCTCCGCGTCCATTGAACTCGCCACCGCGGTGGCTATGAATAAAGTGTTCAACCTCTATATTCCGCAGGTGGAGCTCGTGAAATTCTGCCAGGAAGCCGAAAATAAATTCGTAGGTATGAACTGCGGCATTATGGACCAGTTCGCCATCGGTATGGGCAAGGAAGGAAATGCCATCCTCCTGGACTGCAACTCGCTGGATTACGAGTACGCACCGCTGGATTTAAAAGGCATGTCCATCGTGATTATGAACAGCAACAAACGCCGCGAGCTGGCCGACTCCAAATACAACGAACGCCGGGGTGAATGCGAGCGCGCCTTAAAAGCCCTGCAGACGCAGCTTCCTATCAAGTCGCTGGGGGAGCTGTCCGTGGAGGAATTTGAAAAACACAAAGATTTAATCGTAAACCCCGTGGAACGCAAGCGCGCCAAACACGCCGTGTACGAAAACCAGCGCACGCTGGAAGCCGTCAAAAAATTAAAAGAGGGCGACCTGGCCACCTTCGGCAAGCTGATGAACGAGTCCCACGTCTCCCTGCGCGACGACTACGAAGTAACCGGCAAAGAATTGGACGCGCTGGCCGAGGCGGCCTGGGCGCAGCAGGGCGTTTTGGGCGCCAGAATGACGGGCGCGGGCTTTGGCGGATGCGCGATTGCGCTGGTTAAAGACGCGGACGTTAAAAAATTTATTGATAACGTGGGCAAAATCTATCACGACAAAACCGGCCTCAGGGCGGATTTTTACATCGCTTCCGTCGGCGGTCCGGCGCAGGAAATGGAAAAAATGTATTAAAGGATATTCCGGCAAACCGGTATGGCTTATGTATATATTATTACAAACAAAAATAATTCCGCCTTATATATAGGCGTTACCAATAATTTAGTGCGCCGGATATACGAACATAAAACAAAAACCATACCCGGATTTTCGGCCCAATACCAATTATGTAAATTGGTATATTATGAATTGTATTCTAGCATTACCCAGGCCATTGAACGGGAAAAATTACTAAAAAACTGGCACAGAGATTGGAAAATAAACTTAATCACCAAACAAAACCCGGCCTGGAAAGATTTGTATGCAGCTATTTGTTTTTAAGATGCCGAGCAGAAACCCCTCGGCATGACCTATTAAATAATGTCATCCCGAGAAGCTGTTACTCGGGATCTACATGCAGGAAAAGCCATTATTCAATAAGGAGTTTTTAATCATGAAAAATATTTTAGTCATCGGCGGGGCGGGCTATATCGGCTCGCACACCGTTAAAATGCTGGCCGAAAAAGGCTATAATCCCGTAGTGTTTGACAATCTCTCCAAAGGCCACCGCGAAGCCGTGGCCGGCTACCCGTTTGAACTGGGCGACCTGGGCGACAAAGCGCGCCTGGCCGAAGTGTTCAAAAAACATCACATTGACGCCGTGATGCACTTTGCCGCGTTTATTGAAGTGGGCGAAAGCGTAAAAGAACCGTCCAAATACTACCACAACAACGTGGCCAAAGTGCTTAACCTGTTGGACGCTATGGTGGAAAACGGCGTGAAATACTTTGTGTTTTCCTCCACCGCCGCCACGTTTGGCGAGCCCGTCAAAGAGAAAATAGACGAGACCCACCCCCAAAACCCCATCAACCCTTACGGCAACACCAAGCTGATGGTGGAAAAAATACTGGCGGATTTTGATACGGCCTACGGCTTAAAGGCCACGGCCCTTCGCTACTTTAACGCAAGCGGCGCCGACGATTCGGGCCAAATCGGCGAATCGCACAACCCGGAAACGCATTTAATCCCCATCGTTCTGCAAGCCGCCGCCGGCAAACGCCCTTCCATCAAAATGTTCGGCGACGACTACCCCACCCCCGACGGCACCTGCGTGCGCGACTACGTGCACGTAAACGACCTGGCCCGCGCGCATATTTTGGCATTGGAAAAAATGTTTAAAGACAACCAAAGCGAACGCTTCAACCTCGGCAGCGGAAGCGGGTTTTCGGTGGCGGAGCTCGTCAAAGAAGCCAAACGCATCACGGGCGTGGACTTTAAGGTGGAAACCGCCCCCCGCCGCGCCGGAGACCCCGCCGTGCTGGTGGCGGACAGCGCCAAAGCCCAACGGGTGCTGGGCTGGAAACCCGAATACGATTTAACGCGCATTATTGAAACCGCGTGGAACTGGGAACAAAACCGCAAATACTAGGAGATATTATGGACATTAATCTGTTAATTGACCAATTAATCGCATTTGCCGTAAACGAAAAACTCCTGCACCCGCGCGACCGCGCCTGGGCCGTCAATCAGCTGCTGACCGTCTTGCAGCTTTCGGACTATACGCCCAGCGGCTTTAAGGGCAAAACGCCCCCCTATCCCTGTGAGATTTTAAAAAACATCTGCGACTGGGCCGCCAAACAGGGCCTCATCGCGCCCGACACCGTTACCATGCGCGACCTGTTTGACACCCGCCTGATGGGCGTTTTTGCCGGCCGGCCTTCCGCGGTAACGGACGAGTTCTTTGCGCTCCATAAAAAGAACCCCAAGGCCGCCACGGACAAATTCTATCACGACGCGCGCGCGCTGGACTACATTCGCACCGAACGCGTGGCCCAAAACCTGGCCTGGAAGGCGCGCACGCCCTACGGCAGTTTGGATATTACGGTGAATATGTCCAAACCCGAAAAGGACCCGAAGGATATCGCCGCCGCGCTGAAAGTGAAAGCGTCCGCCTATCCGCTCTGCCTGCTGTGCAAGGAAAACGAAGGCTATGCGGGCCGCGTGAATCACCCGGCGCGCCAAAACCTGCGCCTGGTGCCGCTTGATTTGTTAAAAGACGGCCGGCCGTGGTACCTGCAATACTCGCCGTACGTCTATTACAACGAACACTGCATTTTCCTATCGGACAAGCACGAGCCGATGAAGCTGACCAAAAAAAGCTTTGAGCGGCTGCTGAACTTTGTGGATTTCCTGCCGCATTATTTCATCGGCTCCAATGCGGACCTGCCCATCGTCGGCGGTTCTATTTTAACGCACGACCACTTCCAGGGCGGGCGGTATGTATTCGCCATGGCAAAAGCCCCGGTGGAAACGACTTTTAAAATGCGGAAGTTCCCGCGCGTAAAGGCGGGAATCGTCAAATGGCCGATGAGCGTCATCCGGCTGACCGGAGCCAAAAAAGATTTAATAGAAGCCGGGGATTATATTCTTAAAAAATGGCGCACGTACAGCGACCCGAAGGCCGACATCCTGGCAAAAACCGGCGATACGCCGCACAACACCGTTACGCCCATCGCCCGGCGGCGCGGCAAAGCCTTTGAGCTGGACCTGGTACTGCGCAACAACCGCACGACGGACGAATTCCCGATGGGCATTTTCCATCCGCACGCCGAGGTGCACCATATTAAAAAAGAAAATATCGGGCTGATTGAAGTGATGGGCCTGGCCGTACTGCCGGCGCGGCTGGCCAAGGAGCTTAAAGACCTGGAGCCCCTGCTCGTTAAAAAAGACATCGCCGCCGTCCGCCAAAGCCCAACCCTGCAAAAACACGCGGACTGGGCGGAAGAACTCTTAAAAAAGCACATGTTTACGGCTAAAAACGCCGGGGACATCCTGCGGGCCGAAGTGGGCAAAGTATTTGCCAAAGTGCTGGAATACGCCGGCGTTTACAAGCGTACGCCGCAAGGCAAAGAAGCCTTTGCGCGGTTTATTAAAAAATTGTAAGTCTTGTTAGTACTCCCCCGGGAGATTATCCCGGGGGAGTGTTGTTTACCAAGGTAAATTACATTCTTCAGCGCCGCAAACGGATTTACAAAGTTTTTTTCCAAAAGAAGTTTCGCCCTGGCACACAAACTGGCGTTCCGTATTACTACTCTTTGGCACAAATGCCATTATATAATCCGCCTCTTCACTACAGGGTTTGGGAGTAATAATAAGGCCGACCCAGCTGGGTGCAAAACAAAAATTTTTTCCTACACTGTGCCCTACTCCGCCCATACCGCCCGACTCAAACGGAAGCCCGACATCTTCCAGCCAAGCCTGCGCGGCTTCTTCATTGGAAGAAAAAGAAGCGTCGCTTAATTCCATCATCGTCAAATTTTGTTCTATTTTATGCACGACCGTGTAAACTTCCGCCAAGCGGCTTTTTGCCACCGCCAGTTCATATTTTGGCAAAGCAACCGCCGCCAAAATACCGATGATTAATACCACCACCAACAGTTCTATCAGCGTAAATCCAAGATTTTTTTGCACGGGATATATCCCCCTCTTATATAAGTTGATATTCCCAATTTATCAAAAAAAAAAAACAATACAAGCCCCTGGACGGCCCTAAAAATATTTTTGACATCCGCGCCCAAATTTTATAGAACAAAGTATAGAACAAAATAAAAAGTAATAGGAGCCGCCTATGAAAGCCCTTCATCCCAAACAAGCCGAATTATTGGATATTTTAAAAACGAATATTTCCGATCCGCTGACGATGGAAGAACTGGCCGACCGCCTGAGCGTAAGCGGCAAAAGCGTGGTGTTCCACCACATCAAACAGCTGGAGAAAAAAGGATATTTAAAACGCAATCCCGCCAACCCGCGCGATTACATTATTTTAAAAGACCCGGAGCGCAACGTCATTTACCTCAATATGTACGGTATGGCTAAATGCGGCCCGGAAGGCACTATTTTGGACGGCACCCCCACCCGCATCGTACCCGTGGACCCGAGTATGATTTACTTTCCGGCCTGCAAAGGGTTTATGGTGGAAGCGAAAGGGGACTCCATGCAAAACCTGATTGCGCCGCACGACTGGCTGATTGTGGAACAGAGCCGCCAGGCGAAAAATAAAGACGTGGTGGTCTGCGTCAACAACGGGGAAGTGATGGTAAAACGCTTTACGCAGGACGGGCAGAACGTTATCCTGCAGTCTGAAAACCCGCAGTATAACCCCATTATTGCCGATAAAGAGGCTTTCCGCGTGGAAGGAATCGTGCGCAGCATCATCAAACGCAACGTAAGCTGTTAATTTCCTGCCGTCCCGGGCGCCGAAACCTGGGGCGATTAGTCGTAACCTCAACGGGGCCGCTTGCTGGCGGCCCCGCGCTTTTTTCCAGCCCGCGCGGTCCGGCGGAGGAAAACACAAAGGATTTCACGCCGTTTGCCACCCCAGCGTCCGGCAGGTTAAGCAATTTGGCCACATGGTTGTGCCTTGCAATACCCCAACCGGTTTTCCGCTGTGCGGCGTAAAAAACTGCGCCGCTCTTTTCCATGCCGTTTTTATAAACGAACCGCACGCGAAAAAGCCCCGCTCTTCTGAGCGGGGCTTTTTACATACATTTAAATTTTTATTTTACCACTACCAGCGAGCGGCCGTCTTTTTCCTCGGAATACGGGTCCAGCGTGTTTTTCCCGTCAATTATATAGAGGAACTTATACGTGCCCGGCGCGATGGAGAGGGTGGTTTCCCAATGGTCGCCGCGTTTTTTAAGCGCCTGGGGTTTGGCCATGGTAAAACCGCTGACGATGGATACCTTGTCCCCCTCGCCGTACCAGCGGAAAGTTACCCGGCGGTATTTGCTCTTCGGATTTACCTGCACGAGAACGCTTTCTTTTTTATCCTGGACGGCCGGAGCGGCTTCTTTCGCTTCTTCTTTTTGCTGCTGCTCAATCACGGCCGTTACCGGGATTTCCACCGGCTTGGCCACCGGTTCCGCCGCCACGGATTCCACGGCAATCGGTTCGTCGGCAACAATTAAATCCGTCTCCGCCACTTCAGGGACGTCTACGGTTTCGGTCTGTTCCGCGCGCGGCGCGGCGGAAACGTCAAACAAACGAGCGGAAAAGTGCTTGTAAAGGAAAAACCCGAACACGCACAAAAAAATGATGTCAACAATAATCAGAAACAGCCAAAGATCTTTGTTTCCGGCAGGTTTAATGTCCAATTCCAGGTTTTCGTTTTCCATAGTTTTCCCTGATAAAAAAAGCGGGCGAAGGGAATCGAACCCTCGTCTAAAGCTTGGGAAGCTTCCATTCTACCATTGAACCACGCCCGCATAAGCGGATTGCCGCTCATTTATTTTAGCAAAGTTTTAGGCGACTGTACATCCCCCCGCCATTAACGCGCCCGAATATGCTGTTCTTTAACATCCAGCGTTTTGATAAACGCCAGCGCGTCTTCTTTAGAAACCACTTTCCCTTCCACCTGCGCCACGGCTACGGCTTCCAAAATCTCGCCGATTTTCGGGCTGGGCGGCAGGGAGAGCGCGTCCATCACGTCCCGCCCGGTAATCAGCCGCGTAGGCTGCACCTTTTTGGGCGTATCAAAAAATTTCCGCAAAAGAAGAGACAGCACCTGCATATGCCTGAGCGTCTTGCCCACATTGGCGGTTTTTTGCGCCTGGGCGATGGTCATCAGGCGCTGGGCGCTTTTGGGCATAATGCGCCTTAACTGCGCGTCGGAGACGTAGCTGGCGTAATCGGCCCAGCACAACAGCAAAAGCGGTACGCCGGCGTCGCCCAAATCGCGGAAAAAGTGGTAGGCTCCGCGGTCGGTAATAACGTCGTTGCTCGCGAGATTGGACGGACGCAGATGCTCGCCAATCATCGCGCAGATAAGCCGCAAATCCGCCCGGCTGTAGTGCAGGCGTTCCAGCACGGCTTTAGCCATCTGCGCGCCCTTTTCTTCGTGATAGAAAAACCGCAGGCGGTCCCCTTTCACTTTGGCGGTGGCGGGTTTGGCGATGTCGTGCAAAAGCGCGGCCATTTTATAAAGCGGCTTGTTCTCAGCCAGCGGCGCCAGTTTTTTGGCATATTTGGGAAAAGCTTTGGGAAGATGGTCCAGCAGGTATTCCATCCGCTTAAATACGTCCAGCGTATGCTTTAATACGCCGCCTTTTCCGTAATATACTTCCGCGCATTTGCGCTGGGGTTCCAATTCCGGGAACAGGGCCGTCAGCAGGCCGCACGCGTCCATTCGCATTAAATTGTCGTACGCTTTGGACGTACAAAACAGCCTGTCCAATTCTTCGCGCACGCGCTCCCCGGCGGGCTCTGCAATCAGCGCGCGGTCTTTTTTAATTTGTTTAAGCGTTTTGTCGGAAATCACAAACCCGAGTTCGGCGGACGAGCGGAACGCGCGCAGCATACGGAGCGGATCCTCTTTAAACACGCGCGAATTAGTGAGGTGAATCACTTTGGCGGCTACATCCTGAAGGCCGCCGGAATAATCCACGATTAAATTCTTTTTAAGTTTCTTGAGGATAACATGCGCGGTGCCGCTTTTTTGCGGCTTAATTACAATTTCCGGCAGGGCGGACACGGGATAAGCCAGGGAGTTAAACGCAAAATCGCGCCGCAGAAGGTCGGCCTTTAAATCTTTGCCCTGGTAAGCGGTTAAATCAATCTGGATTTTGCCCTTGTGGGTAACCAAACGCCACACGCCAAACTCCGCATCCATTTCAAATACGGCGGCTTTTAAGCGTCTGCCCAGCTCGCGCGCGGCGGGCGCCACGTCGGCGGCGGGAAGCGTAATGTCCAGGTCCGACGACTCGCGCCTGAGCAGGCTGCTGCGCACAATCCCCCCCACATAATGCGCGTGGGGAATCACTTCGTTTAAAACGCGCGCCAAATCAGCCAAGGTTTTCCTCCGGGGCGGCTCCGCCGCGCGCGGCCAGTTTGGCCACGGCGTCTTTGCGAAGCTCGCGCTTGAGCACCTTTCTCAGCGCGTTTTTAGGCAGTTCTTTTACAAATTCAAAATCGCGCGGGCGTTTGTAATTGTCCAGGTGGGTTTTTAAAAATTTTCTAAATTCCGCGTCGGACACTTCCGCGCCTTCCTTTTTAACGGCGTACAGTTTTACAAATTCGCCGCCGCGCCCGTCCGGCACGCCGATAATGGCGCACTCTTCAATGGCCGGATGCTCGCAGATGACGGCTTCCACCTGCGCGGAGAACACTTTAAGGCCCTTGATGATAATCATATCTTTCTTGCGGTCTTTGATAAAGATAAATCCGTCGTCGTCCACTTCCACGATGTCGCCGGTCTTAAACCAGCCGTCCGCCGTAAACGCGTCTTTGGTGGCGGCTTCGTTGCCCCAGTAGCCCCGGAACACGTTGGGGCCTTTTACGCACAGCTCGCCCTCGGCGTTGCGGGGTACTTCGTTGCCGTCGTCGTCCAGCACCAGCGTGCTTACCGCCGGGATGGCCGGCCCCACCGATTTGATTTTTTGCAGTTCTTCGGTGTTGACGCTTACCACCGGGCTGGTTTCCGTAAGCCCGTAGCCTTCCAGTATCGGCACGCCGATTTTTTCTTCAAACCGGTCTTTGATTTCCTGCGTCAGCGGCGCGGCGCCCGATACGGCAAAGCGCACGTTTTTAAACGGCCAGAAACGCAGGTACAGGCGTTTTAACCCTTTGGCTTCTTTGGACAGCACGGCATAAATCTGCGGCACCGCCAGGATGACGGTTACTTTTTCCGAGCCCATCGCGCCCAGCCATTTGCTGGCGGGCATTACGTTGGCCACAATTACCACCTTTAAATTTAAATACAGCGGAATGACCACGCACGTCGTCCACGCGAACGAGTGGAACATAGGCAGCAGGCACAGGAAGCAGTCCTCGTCGGTAATTTTAAAAATCTGCGCGCAGGAAATCACGTTGGAGGCGATGTTGCCGTGCGTCAGCATGGCGCCTTTGGGCAGGCCGGTGGTGCCGGAAGTGTAGAGGATAAACGCCAAATCTTCCAGCCCGGCGCGCGCGGAAGAAGTTTCCTCGTGCACGGTGGATTTTTCAATTTCTTTCCAAAACAGTTCAATCACGGGATTGCCGAAAACGGACTGCGGGATTTCATCCGTGGAAAAAATGTATTTTACCGTAGGCGTATTGGGCAGGCATTTGACGTAGTGGCGCAGAAATTCCGCCTGCGTAACCACGGCTTTGACTTGGGCGTTGTTTAAAATGTATTCAATTTCCTCCGGCTTGGTAACCATAAAGTTCATGGGAATACACACCGCGCCCAGTTTATAGAGGCCGAAGTTGGCCACCACCGTGTCAATGGCGTTGCGGTGGGCTACGGCCACGCGGTCGCCTTTGCGGATGCCGTGCTCAAAAAACATATCGGCCGCGCGGTCCACCTGCATTAAGAGTTCGTGATAGGAAACTTTTTTTTCGGTGCCGGCTTCTGCTAAAGCGATTTTGTCGGGGAAACGGAAAGCACTGTCGGATAAAGCGGTATACAAATCTTTGCGGCGAATCATAAGCACCTCTTATAGAAGAATAAGAAAGAATGAATCGGTTGTTTCTTTCATTTTAGTATAAATTAAGCTTGTCTGGGGTCCAAAATATCCCGAAACGCGTCCCCCAGCAAATTCCAGCCCAGCACAAACAGAAAAATGGCTCCGCCCGGCGCCACGACCGTGTACCAATAGGCAAACGGATGGCCGGGAGTGCCCAGCACCCAGTTGCGCGCCATGGCAATCAGCTGACCCCAGTCCGCCGTGCCGGGCTGCGCGCCCAGCCCCAAGAACGAGAGAGAGGCCGCGGTCAGCACCACGTAGCCGATATCCAAGCTGGCCACCACGACGGACGGATAAATGGAGTTAGGCAAAATATGCCGCAAAAGCACGCGCGGGCCGCGCGCGCCCAGCGTGCGGGCGGCGGTAACATAATCGCGCTGTTTGACGGATAAAATATCCCCGCGCACCAGCCTGGCGTACGAAGGCCAGGCCACGGCGGTAAGGGCAATCATCATATTTTTTATGTCGGGCCCCAGCATGGCCGCAATCACCATCGCCAGCACCAAAGACGGCACGGCAAACACTATATCCGTCAGGCGCATGAGCGTTTCGTCCACCTTACCGCCGAAATACGCCGCAGTTCCGCCCACAAACAGCCCGATTAAAAAGGCAAAAAACGTAACCGTCAGCCCGATTTTAAACGCCAGCCGCGTCCCCCACACCACGCCGTAATACAAATCGTACTGCTGTTCGGTGGTGCCGAACCAGCTCTCGGCGGACGGCGGCCGGGGCGTAATCTGGTAGCTCTTCTGCGGCAGCTGGTAGGGATTATTGGCGTTCTGCACCGGGGCCAGCACGGGGGCGAGGAGCGCGATTAAAAAGAAAAAGGCGATAATCACCAGCCCCGCCAAAGAGGTTTTGTTGGTATAAATACGTTTAAAAATGCGTCCGTTTAGCATAATTATTCCAGCCGTATGCGCGGATCCACCGCGGTATATAAGATGTCAGACAGCAAATTCCCCAGCACAAACAGCACCGCCACCATCAGCGAAAACCCCAATATGCCCGCAATATCCAACTGCTGGGCCGCAATCACGCCGAAGCGGCCGATGCCCGGGTAATCAAAAATGGTTTCCACAATCACGGTGCCGCCCAGCAGGCGGATAAACTGGATGCTGGCCAGCGTAATGACGGGGATGACGGCGTTTTTGCCCGCGTGCTTGTACACCACCTGCCAGTCGGAAAGCCCTTTGGCGCGCGCGGTGCGGACATAATCTTTATTTAATTCTTCCAGCATGCTGGAGCGCATCACGCGCACCATCAGCGCAAACGAGCCGATGCACAGCGTTACCGCCGGGAGCACCAAATGGGATAATACGTCCCAAAACACGCGCAGGTTACCGTTTAACAAGGAATCCAACAATAAAAAACCGGTATAGGTTTTAAACGCGCCGCCGTGGATAATAATATCCGTCTGCACGGAATATCCCCCCGGCGAAAACCAGCCCAGCCGGCCATAAAAAACCATTAACAGCAGCAGCCCCAGCACAAATATCGGCAGGGAAAACCCGCCCACGGACACCAGCCTCGCCAGCACGTCCTGCCATTTATCCTTATGTACGGCCGAAGCGCACCCGAACCACACGCCAAAAAGCACTACAAACAGAATCGTGATAAACGCCAGCTGGATGGTGGCGGGCAGATATTCTTTAATAGCCTGGGAGACGGGCATATTCGCGCTGGGGCTGTAGCCCAAATCGCCTTTGGCCACATTGGAAAGCCAGCGGCCGTATTGTTTAAATACATTATCACGCAGACCGTACTGGCGGATGACTTCCTCCAGCGAGCCCATTTGGCGCGGGTCTTTTACGTACAAAGAAGCGCGCATCTCCGGGCTTAACCGCTGGGTGAGGAAAAACAGCAGGAACGTTACCCCCAGCACCACCAGGGGCAGTAACAAAAGCCTTCTTACAATATAATTTACCATACCCGCCGTTTTTCCTCTTTTTATTTGCTTATTTGCGGTACGCCAGCACCGCGGAAAGCGTGATATTGCACGCCGCAAAAAACTCTTTCAAGTCCAGGCTTTCGCCAAGCGTATGACAGCCGCGGCAGCCCACGCCCAGGTTGGGGAGCGTAAACCCAAAACCGCTCAGCACGTTGGCATCGCACCCGCCGCCGGAGGCCACCGGGCGAACGACAAGGCCCTGCTCTTTGGCGGCCGCCACCACGGATTTTACCATAGGGTGATTTTTGGGTACGTTCACCGCCGGGTAACGCTGGACGGAAACGAATTTCACTTCCGGCTTGCGGACTTTGCCGTCAATCTTCTTGGTAAAATGTTTGACGGCTTTTTCAAAACAGGCTTTCATATGGGCGGTTTGTTTGGCCAGCTTTTCGTTTTTAAGGCTGCGGGCCTCGCCTTTTAAATAGAGTTGGTCCATCACGATATTCGTGGCTTTGCCGCCCTGAATAACGCCGAAGTTGGCTACGGTTTCTTTATCAATGCGGCCCAGCTTCATAAAAGAAAGCGCATACGCCGCCACTTCCAGCGCGGAAATGCCTTTTTCCGGCACTACGCCCGCGTGCGCCGCCAGGCCCTTAATCCACACCTCAATGGTGTTGACCGCCGGGCCCTGCACCAGCAGGTCGGACACTTCTTCATTATCCAAAATCAGCCCTTCGCGGCCTTTTATTTTTTTATAATCCAAATTTTTCGCGCCCTGCATGCCGTTTTCTTCCGTCAGCGTAAACACGGCTTCCACGGGCGGGTGGGGCGGTTTTTGCTCTTTTAAGGTTTGCAGGACTTCTAAAATAATCGCCAGGCCGGCCTTGTCGTCCGCGCCCAGGATGGTGGTGCCGTCCGAGGTAATACGGTCCTTTTTCACCACGGGTTTGACGCTTTTGCCGGGGGTTACCGTATCCATATGGGAGCTGAGCACGATGGGTTTGCTTTTAACGGTTCCGGGCAGAAAACCGATGACGTTTCCTTTAGCGTTTGTATTGTATTTTTTCCCGGCGTTATCCACATAGACAGTACAGCCGAGGGCTGTTAATTTAGAAGCTAAAACTTCCTGAATGTTTTTTTCGTTAAAAGACTCGCTGTCTATTTTAACCAATTCCAAAAAGGTGTCCGTGAGGCGTTTTTCGTTTATTTTCATATGCGTCTCCTATACGGCTGATTTGCTTTTTGCCGTTTTAAACGGCATCACGCAGCACGCGCAGGCGTGGCGCGGGAATACTTCTTTGAGTTCAAAAGGGGTCTTGGCGCAGACGGCCTGCGCGTAACGGCAGCGCGGCGCAAACGGGCACGGCCAGCCGGCGCGGTCCGGGTGTTCGGAGGCTTCCTCCGCGCCGTTTCCGTCCGCCCGGCGGGACACGTCCGCCGACGGAACGGCCGCCAGCAGCGCTTCCGTATACGGGTGCTGGGGGTTGGTGAAAAGGTCTTCCGCCGGGGCGCGCTCCACGATGCGGCCCTGATACATCACGGCGATATCGTCGCACAGAAAACGCGCGACGGCAAAATCGTGCGTAACAAACAGCATAGAGAGTCGGCGGGCCTTTTTAATTTCTTTCAGCAAATTTAAAATCTGCGCCTGCACCGATACGTCCAGCGCGGACACCGGCTCGTCCGCCACTAAAATTTTAGGGTCCAAAGCCAGGGCGCGCGCAATACAGATGCGCTGGCGCTGGCCGCCGGAAAATTCGTGCGGGTAACGCTCCAGCTGCGTTTCGCTCAGGCCGACGGACGCCAGCAGTTCCGCCAAAAACGCTTTGCGCGCGGCGGGGTCTTTTTCAAGCCCGTGGATATCCAGCGGCTCGCTTAACAGCTGGCGCACGTTCATGCGCGGGTCCAGGCTGGAATACGGGTCCTGATACACTACCTGCATCACGCGGCGGAGTTTTTTAAACCCGCTTTTGGAAAGGAAAGCAATATCTTTCCCGTCCGCCTTTACCAGGCCGGAAGTGGCTTTTTCAATCCCCAGAAGCACCTTGCACAGCGTGCTTTTGCCGCAGCCCGATTCACCCACCAGGCCGAGCACATGGTCTTCCGCCAGCGTCAGGCTGACGTCTTTTAACACGGCTTTTTCCGCGTTTTTACCGAACCAGCGGCGGCGCGTATAGGTTTTAAAAAGATGTTTGATTTCTACGGGAGCCGTCATTTCCCCTCCCTAAGCCAGCAGCGGGTTTGGCGGCCGGCTTCTTCAAAAAGCGGCGGACATTCCTGGCGGCATTTGTCAAACGCGTGCGGACAGCGCGGCGCAAACGGACAGCCCGTTAAAATCTGCCCCGGCACGGGCGGGTGGCCGGTAATCACGGGCAGGACGTCCTCTTTTTTATGCACGGACGCCAGCGAAGAAAGCAGGCCCTGCGTGTAGGGATGGAGCGGGTTTTCAAATAACTGCGCCGCAGGGGCCAGCTCCATACACAGCCCGGCGTAAAGCACCAGCACGTCGTCGGCAATGCCGGACACGACGGCCAAATTGTGCGTAATAAACACGGCGGACATACCGCTTTGCCGCTGTAATTGTTTGATAAGGGCCAGAATCTGGGCCTGGATGGTTACGTCCAGCGCGGTGGTGGGTTCGTCCGCAATCAGCACGTCGGGCGACAGCGCAAGCGCCATCGCAATCATCACGCGCTGGCACATCCCGCCCGAAAACTGGAACGGATACTCGTCCAAGCGTTTTTCCGCCTCCGAAATACCCACTTTTTCAAGCAAAGCCACCGCCTCCCGGCGCGCCTGCCGCTTGGAGAGCTTGCGGTGGGCCAGCAGGGTTTCCGTCAGCTGTTCGCCTACGGTCAGCACCGGGTTCAAACTGGCGGACGGGTCCTGAAAAATCATGGAAATTTTATCGCCGCGCACGGAGCGGAGTTCTTCTTCGCCCATGGAAGCCAGGTTTTTGCCTTTGTAGAGGATTTCCCCGCCGCTGATACGCGCCGCCGGCGGAAGCAGGCGTAAAATGGACAGCGCGTGGACGGTTTTGCCGCTGCCGGATTCGCCCACCACGCCCAGCACACGGCCTTTAGGTAAGGAGTAGGACAGCCCGCGAAGCACGGGGAGAATGCCTTGGTCTGCGGAAAAGTCAATTTTTAAATCGCGCACTTGCAAAATGGGTTCGGCGGACTGTGTCATTATTAAATTATAGCAATTTAGCGGCGTTCCCCCCTAAACAAAAAACCGCCCCCCAAAACAGCAGGGGGGCGGGTAAAACCTGTTCAAACGACGCGCTTATTGTTTTGTAACCGTGTTAGCGCTGCGGGCATCGGAAGATTCAGCATAGGATTCCGTACCGTTGAATTCAGCACAGAACGCTTCATCATCTGCCTTGTTAGCCCCTGTCCCGGCAATACAGACCGCAGGGTTGGTGGATTCATAGCGTTTCTGAATGGTATAGGTATACTGGTTAGTACCTACACGGGTAGCGATAACACCGTTGGTATTGTTGGTGGCGGCATCCGTGCCAATTAAGGCAATAATGAAACCGTTCTGGCCCGCACCGCAGACATCCGTTCCGCTCGCTTCAGCGGCAGTAGATTCCTCTTTAACAGCCGGCTGAGTCCCTTTAGTGCAGTACACACTGGAAGCAGGCGTCACATTGGCCGGAGCAATATCCAAAGCGCTCCAGGTTTTGGCATAGTGGCCAGTTTTCATTTTATAGCGTTGTTGGGCATTTACCACGCTACCAATTAAGGTATCTGCTTCGGCTGCACGGGCGCGTTCCACCGCTTTAAAGTAAGCGGGCATGGCCATCGCGGCCAAAATGCCGATGATTAACACAACCACCAGCAACTCAATCAGGGTGAAACCCTTTCTATTAGTCATAAGCTTTATCTCCTTTTTTTGTTGCGGCCCGGGAAAGGATACTGTAGGAGTTTTTTATATAACCTTTCCCGGGCCTTACAGGCAATTTATCAAAAAAAAAAAACGAGTCAAGCCTTTTTTTATCCCCGACGATAAAAACTTTATACAGCGCAGAAAATAAGCAATTAAACGGTATGCAAAATAGGGTGCGGACATAAAGCAGGCGGCGGCCCGATAACACGCCTAAGTCCCAAGCCGCACAGGCCGGCCGCACCCCTGCCGCCGGGAATTTGCTAAACTTATATATATGAAAAGACTTCTCTTGTTTGCCCTGCCGTTTTTACTGTGCGCCTGCGGCGGATATCAAACCGTTACGGTTACTCTGCCCGACGGCTTTGCCGTACGCGCCCGCGTGGCCGACACGCCCGAAAAACAGGAAAAGGGGTTGATGTTCGTCAAAAACCTGCCCGAGAACGAAGGAATGCTGTTTGTATTTGAACAGGACGAAGACCAGGGCTTCTGGATGAAGAACACCCTGATTGATTTGGATATGGTGTTTATCGGCTCGGACAAAAAAGTTACCTCCGTGGCCCAAGAGGTGGAACATTCCTACACCTACACGCCCGACGAAGACGTGGCCTACGCCATCGGCTACGGGCAGTACGTGCTGGAGCTGGCCGCCAAAACCGCCGCCAAACACGGCGTGCGCCCCGGAGCGGAAATAAAATTTGATTTAACGGGTGCCAAATGAAACGGTGTTTCGCTTTACTGCTGGCGTTTTGCTGTATTCCCTTTTCCGCCCAGGCCGAAAAGGGCGGCTGGGACGCGCTTAACGCCGAAGCCAAACGCCACCTGATAAACCTGATTAACATTGATACGTCCCTGCCGGAACCCGACGAGCTTTCCGCCGCGCGCTACATTTACAAAGAATTCAACAAGCACGGCATTGACTGGGACATTTTCATCCCCAGCCAGGGCCGCGCGAACCTGATGGCGCGCATCAAAGGCACGGACGCTTCCCAAAAGCCGCTTTTGCTTATCTCGCATTTAGACACCGCGCCCGCCGCCGAAGGCTGGAGCTACCCCCCTTTCAAAGCCACCGTGGAACACGGCAACATTTACGGCCTGGGCTCCACCGACGCCAAAAACTATACGGCCGCTTACCTTGCACTTTTTACCTGGCTGAAAGACCAAAAAACCGCCCCGGAGAGGGACATCATCTTCCTGGCGACTTCCGGCGAAGAGTCCGGCAGCGAGACCGGCCTTTTGTGGCTGGGCGGCGCGCATTGGGATAAAATCGCCCCCGGATTTGCCTTAAACGAAGGCGGCGGCGTGATTAAAAACAAAGACGGAAAAGACATTGTATTCGCCGAAGCGTCCACCAAAATGTATATGGACATTAAAGTAACCGCCTACGGCACGGGCGTGCACTCGTCCATGCCGGTAAACGACAACGCGGTGTACCTGCTCTCCCAGGCGCTGGCCAAAATTGCGGCTTACAATCCGCCGGCCAAGCTTACGCCCACGGCACGCACTTTTTTTAAAGCCATTGCGCCTTTGCAGGATGCCGACGGCCAGACCACCATCCAGTTTCTGCTTTCCAGCACGCCGCAAAACAGCCAGTCCGCCGCCGAAGTGATGGCGCTGGACCCGTTTTTTAGAAGCCAGTTAAAAGACACCATCAACCCCACCGTGCTTTCCGCCAGCAAAGATACCGGCTCGGCCAGCGGCGAAGCCAGCGCCATTTTGAACGTGCGCCTGCTGCCCGGCTCGGACCCGGACGAATTTTTTGAAAACTTAAAAAACCTGTTTACCGAAGAAGACGGCGTAACGCTTGAAATGCTGGAACGCCCGCAAACGCCCTTCCCCACGCCTATGGACGGGACGGACCCGCTGTTTGCATCCATCGCCGCCGCGGCCGAAAAACTGGTGCCAAACGCCATTACCGTGCCGGGTATGAGCCCCGCGTCGGGCGATAACGAATTTCTGCGCAAACTGGGCGTAATTACCTACGGCCTGGGCCCGGATATGGACCCGCTGGGCGAAAACACCGCCCACAGCGCCGATGAATTTATCAGCGAAAAAGACTTTTTCCACCAGCTCCAGTTTATTGCGGGCGTAGTGTTTGATTTTGCCTACGGGCGGGATTTACTGCCGCTTACCCCCCAACAGCCCGCCGAAGACGCAAAAGAAACCGAAAAACCCCAGTAACCCCTTTTATTTTTCCGGCACGCCCGGAACCAACGAGGATAACTATGTTAGAACAAGACAGAAAAGACTTAGAAATTTTTTCCCGCAACGAAATTACCGAACATTACATTTACCTGCGCCTGGCGGCGCGCGAGAAAGACGCGCACAACCGCGCGGTGCTGGAAGCCATTGCCGCCGACGAAAAACGCCATTATGAACTGATTAAAGAAGAATCCGGCGTCGCCGCGCGGCCGGAGCGCCGGCGGATTATATGGTATTCCGTATTGGCTAAAGCGCTGGGGCTGACGTTTGCCGTTAAACTGATGGAAAGCGGCGAGGATCACGCCGCCGGCTCCTACCGCGCGTTTAGCAGTTACCCGAAAATCGCACAGCTGGCCGACGAAGAAGACGCGCACGAGGCCAAGCTGATTGCGCTTATTAACGAAGAACGCCTGGCTTATATGAGCTCGGTTATTTTGGGCCTGTCGGACGCGCTGGTGGAATTTACGGGCGCGCTCGCGGGGTTTACGCTGGCGCTGGCAAACTCCAAGCTGATTGCGCTGACCGGGGCGATTACGGGCATTGCGGCGGCGCTGTCTATGGCGTCGTCCGAGTATCTCTCGTCCAAAACCGAAAAAGACACGGGCAAAAAACCGCTGAAAGCCGCCGTCTACACCGGCGGGGCGTATATTATTACGGTGGCGCTTTTGGTGGCGCCGTTTGCGTGCCTGAATAACGTGTTTGCCGCGCTTGGGCTGATGCTGTTTTTTGCGCTGCTGCTCATCGCGGGATTTATGTTTTATTATTCCGTGGCGCGCGGAGAAAGTTTCAAACACCGCTTTGTGGAAATGACGTGCCTGAGCTTCGGCGTGGCGGCGGTCAGCTTTTTAATCGGCTATGCGTTAAAAACGTTTACCGGGATAGAAGCCTAGTTTCTCGCCTTTTATGCAAATGCGCCGGAATTCATCCGGCGCATTTTTTATGCCATTACAAATAACATCTTCCGGGAGTTTAGCTCAAACCGAAAGATTTTAAAGTTACAACGTTACTTTTTCCGCGGCGTTTTTTAAAACCGGCAACTTCTTTTTAAAAAATTCTTCTATGTCCAGACACGAGGCGCTTTCCGAAAACACCCACTTGCCAAACGCACTTTCGTGCTTTCCGGGCTTGCCGCCTACTTTTTGGAAAACCAATTTCCCATCATCCCCGTTCATAAACGGCTGAAACTTTTCATACCAAAAATTTTTAACTAGTTTTGTTTTTGCCCCATGACGGATTTTGCACAAAATTACCACTAAAGGTTCTTTTGTTTCCTTGTTTCGGTATCGGACTTCCAACTGTAAGTAAACCTGGTATTTTATGCCCGTTCTATCAACATCAAAAAACCCCGCCAACAAAATGCGAGCGATACCATTGTTTTGCCCTATCGTATAAACACAAGGGGTTGCTTTGCTTTCAAAATTGTTTTTAGCGCACAAATACTCCAACCATTTTTTACCCTGGCAGTCATTGCCTAATACCGTAGAAGCATCGTTTCTATTCCCTAATTTGAATTCAGACATAATAAACTATCCTATAAAAAAGCCCGCCCTAACTAACCGGGCGGGCAACAGAACATCTCTCTTTTATGAGCGCGTACCGTCGGCCTTGATATCCGTAGAGGCATACGGAGCGGTATATGCGCCCGGGTCTACCCCTTTGTAATCCGCACACAGCTCGGCATCATCGGAAGCAGAGTTACCCGTTCCGGCTTCACATTCAGGCTGGCCAGGTTCATCATAAAATTTATAAATTTTGTATCCATACTGCCCAGTCCCTACACGTGTTGCTACGACACCAGAAGTATTACCTGTATTGGTTTTAGTACCAATTAATGTAATCATAAAACCATTGCCAGTCGCAGCTGTATCACCGGTTGTACAACTCGCTTTCTGTTTTCCTTTAGCAACTTTCGTGCAGTACACAGCACCAGCATCCGTATCGGCATTAGAAGGAGCCACATCCAGTGCGGTCCACGTGGTGGTATAGTTGCCCGTTTTCATTTTGTATCTCTGCTGGGCGTTTACCACGGTGCCGATTAACGTATCCGCTTCCGCCGTGCGGCTTCTTTCCACCGCTTTAAAATAAGCGGGCATGGCCATCGCGGCCAAAATGCCGATGATTAACACAACCACCAGCAACTCAATCAGGGTGAAACCCTTTCTATTAGTCATAAGCTTTATCTCCTTTTTTTGTTGCGGCCCGGAAAAGGATACTGTAGGAGTTTTTATATAACCTTTCCCGGGCCTTATTGGCACTGTATCAAAAAAAAAAAAACGAGTCAAGCCTTTTTTCATCCCCGACGGAGAAAAACACAAAA
>NZ_CAUDSG010000019.1:0-30912 GCF_958451995.1 Candidatus Avelusimicrobium alvi | reverse complement strand
AATCGTCCCGACGTTTACGTGCGGTTTGCTGCGGGAAAATTTTTCCTTTGCCATTTTGTTTACACTCCTTCAGTTAGCAGATGCAAACCTTGCGCCCGCTTGCACGGGCGCAAGGGAAAAGTTTTAAGCGGCTACTTTCTCCGCGGTGCGTTTTTCAATAATCGCTTTCGCAACGTTCGCGGGTACTTCGGCGTAGTGGCTCGGTTCCATCGTAAACGACGCGCGGCCCTGAGACAGGGAGCGGACGTTGGTGGCGTAACCGAACATTTCGGCGAGCGGCACTTCGGCGCGTACATAGCGCACGTTGCCTCTGACGCCCATTTCGCCGATTTGGCCGCGGCGGGAGCTCAGGTCGCCGATGATATCACCCAGGTTGGCTTCCGGAGCCACGACTTCCACTTTCATGATAGGTTCCAGAATGACCGGGCCGGCCTTCTTGGCGCCGTCTTTCAAAGCCATGGAAGCGGCGATTTTAAAGGCCATTTCGGAGGAGTCCACTTCGTGGAAAGAACCGTCATACACGGCCACTTTAATATCCACCAAGGGATATCCGGCAATCGCGCCGGAATCCAGCGCCTCGCGGCAGCCTTTTTCAATAGCGGGGATGTATTCTTTCGGAATACGGCCCTGGGTAACTTCGTTGATGAATTCAAACCCTTTGCCTTTTTCCTGCGGTTCCAGTCTGAGGAGCACGTGGCCGTACTGACCGCGGCCGCCGGACTGGCGCACGAATTTGGTTTCCTGGGTAACCGTCTTGGTGATGGTTTCGCGGTAGGCCACCTGCGGCGCGCCTACGTTGGCCTGTACGTTGAACTCGCGTTTCATGCGGTCCACAATGATGTCCAGGTGAAGCTCGCCCATACCGGAAATAACGGTCTGGCGGGTTTCTTCGTCGGTGCGCACGCGGAAAGTCTGGTCTTCTTCGGCCAGTCTGCCCAGGGCGATGCCCATCTTTTCTTCGTCGGCTTTAGATTTGGGTTCCACGGCAATGGAGATTACCGGTTCCGGGAACGTGATGCTTTCCAGCACAATCGGATGTTCGGGAGAGCAGATGGTCTGACCCACGCGGGAGTTTTTGATGGCCACGGTGGCGGCGATTTCGCCGGCGCCGAGTTCTTTGACTTCTTCGCGCTTGTCCGCCATCATACGCATCATACGGCCAACGCGTTCCGTGGCGTTTTTACCCGGGAAGAAGACGGCGTCGCCGGCTTTTAAGGTCCCGGAATAAATGCGGAAGAAGCTGAGTTTACCCACAAAGGGGTCGGTCTGCACTTTAAAGATAAGGCCGCAGAAAGGTTCGCTGTTGGAAGCCTTGCGGGTTACTTCTTCGCCCGTGTTGGGGTTGGTTCCTTTGACGGCGGGGACATCTTCAGGAGAGGGAAGATAGTCGTTTACGCAGTCCAAAAGCGGCTGTACGCCTTTGTTTTTATAGGAAGAACCGCAGATAACGGGGAAGAATTTACCGGTAAGCGTGCCTTTGCGGATGGCTTTTTTGATTTCTTCAACCGTAAAGTCCGTTTCGCCGCCCAAGTAACGTTCCATAATGGCTTCGTCAAAGTCGGCGAGCTTTTCAATCATTTCCGTATGCGCTTTTTTGGCGGCGTCTACGAGGTCGGCCGGGATTTCCACTTCGTTAAAAGTGGCTCCGTTATGGTCGCCGTCCCAGATGACGCCTTTCATTTTAACCAGGTCCACGATGCCGACGAATTTGTCTTCGGCGCCGATGGGCAGCTGGATCGGGCAGGCGTTGCCGCCCAATTTTTCTTTAATGGAGTTGGCGGAGCGGATAAAGTCCGCGCCGACGCGGTCCATTTTATTGATGTAAGCGATACGGGGAACACGGTATTTGTCAGCCTGGCGCCATACGGTTTCAGACTGGGGCTCTACACCCTGCACGCCGTCAAAGCAGCAAACGGCGCCGTCAAGAACGCGCAAAGAACGTTCCACCTCGGCCGTGAAGTCCACGTGGCCGGGAGTGTCAATGATGTTGAGCTGGCAGTCTTTCCACACGCAGTAAATGGCGGCGGAGGTGATGGTGATGCCTCTCTCTCTTTCCTGTTCCATCCAGTCGGTTACGGAAGCGCCGTCGTGCGTTTCGCCGATTTTGTGCACTTTGCCCGTATAGTACAGGATGCGTTCGGAAGTCGTGGTCTTACCAGCGTCAATGTGAGCGATAATACCGATGTTTCTGATTTTGCTTAACGGATAGGTTTTGAATTCAGCCATATCTTACTTCCCGATTACCATTTAAAATGAGCGAACGCGCGGTTGGCTTCGGCCATTTTATGCACGTCTTCGCGTTTTTTGAAGGCGGTGCCTTCTTTTTTGGCGCCCAGCATAATTTCTTCGGCCAGTTTTTCAGCCATCGGGCGGCCTTTGCGGCTCTGCGCGGCGCCGATCAGCCATCTCATCGCCAGCGAGCTGCTGCGCAAGGGTTTGACTTCGGTCGGCACCTGGTAGTTGGCGCCGCCGACGCGGCGGGCTTTTACTTCCACCAAGGGGCGCACGTTTTCAATGCATTTGGTGAAAACGTCAAGGGCGTTTTCTTTGGTTTTTTCGGCAATGATGGCCATCGCATCGTCAAGCAGACGTTCGGCGGTGGAAGTCTTGCCCGCAAAATTTAATTTGTTTATAAACCGCGAAACCAGCACGGAATTATATTTATAATCCGGCGCGGGCTGCGGTCTTCTGTCTCTGGGTCTTAAACCTTTTCTCGGCATATGTGTTTTTTAACTCCTAAAAATTATTTCGCGGCTTTGGGTCTCTTTACGCCGTAAAGAGAGCGGCCTTGTTTTCTGTTTTCAACGCCGGACGCGTCAAGCGCGCCGCGGATGATGTGGTAGCGCACACCAGGCAAGTCTTTCACACGGCCGCCGCGCACGAGCACGATGGAGTGTTCCTGGAGGTTATGCCCCACGCCGGGGATGTAAGCCGTTACTTCCACCTTGGAAGTAAGTTTAACACGGGCGACCTTTCTCAAAGCAGAGTTCGGTTTTTTAGGGGTCGTGGTATAAACACGGGTGCAGACGCCTCTTCTCTGGGGGCAGGACTGCAACGCCGGGGATTTGGTCCGGTTGGATTCTTTCGCCCGTCCGTATTTCACTAATTGGTTTACTGTTGGCATTATTACTTCTCTCCTGTTTCTTTGCGTTTTTGTTCAAACTCATCGGCGATTTGTCTGGCGGAAATACCCGTACCCGCCGGAATCAAATGGCCTACGATTACGTTCTCTTTCAGGCCCTGCAATTCGTCCACCTGGCCCGTAATGGCGGCGTCCGTGAGGACTTTGGTCGTCTCCTGGAACGAGGCCGCGGAAATAAACGATTCGGAAGCGAGGGACGCTTTGCTGATACCCAAAAGGATGGTTTCGGCGTCGGCTAAACGTTTGCCTTCGGCCTTCATCTTCGCGTTTTCTCTGAGCCAGCTCGCGCGGCTTAAGATTTCGCCTTTCAGGAAATGCGTGTCTCCCGCATCCAGAATTTTTACGTTCCCCAACATCTGACGGACAATAACCTCAATATGTCTGTCGTTAATTGTAACGCCCTGCAAGCGGTACACTTCTTGGATGGCGTTTAACAGGAACTCTTGCGCTTCTTTTTCGCCCTTCACGCGCAGCACGTCGTGAGGGTCAATGGCGCCGTCGGTCAGGGCTTCGCCCACGCCGACGTGGTCGCCTTCATATACGACAAGGTGTTTGCCCTGCGGAATGCTGTACTGCTTGACCTGGTTGGTCTCTTCGTTCCGCACGACCACCTCAATTAAACCTTTGGGCGAGGTTTCAAGGCTGACGATACCTTCAAACTCGGAAATAATTGCCGGGTTGCGGGGCCGTCTGGCTTCAAACAATTCCGCAATTCTGGGCAGACCGCCGGTGATGTCTTTCGTGCCGCCGGCTTCGCGCGCGATTTTCGCAAGCACGTCTCCGGGTTCCACGTCTTCACCGTTTTCCACCATCAGAATCGTATCAATAGGCAGCGGCAGGCTGATTTTTTTATCTTTGCCGTCAATGCTGATACGCGGGTTTTTCTTACCCATGCGGCTGGCGGTAATTTTTCTCTCGATTACGCCCGTTACTTTGTTGCGCTCTTCCTGCAAGGTGATACCTTCAATAACGTCAGTAAGTTTCACCGTGCCGGGCACTTCGGCCAGCACAGGAATAGAGTGCGGGTCCCACTCCGCGAGCAGGGAACCTTTTTTGACGGTCGCTTTATCCGCGGTGTACACGGAAGCGCCGTACTGAATCTTGTATTCTTTTATTGTACCATTTCCGGCTTCTACAAAGATAGAGCCGTTTCTGGAGATACAAATTTTGTTGTCGTAGCGGTTGGTAATGATTTTGATGTCTTTAAACGTTACCTTACCGTCTATTTCGGCCACCGCCTGGCTGCGGGAAAGCACGCGCGAGGCCGTACCGCCGATGTGGAAGGTACGAAGCGTAAGCTGCGTGCCGGGTTCGCCGATGGACTGCGCGGCAATAATGCCGACCGAGTCGCCCGGGTTGCTCTTGGAAGAGGTCGCCAGCGACAAGCCGTAGCATTTCGCGCACACGCCGAAGGGCGCTTCGCAGGTCAGCACGGAGCGGATGCGTACGGATTCCACGCCGTATTTTTTGACCAGTTTGCTCTGTTCCAGCGTAATGAGATCGCCTTCTTTAATGATGGTTTTCTCTTCTTCGCTGCCGTCGGCTTTTTTCACTTTGACCACGACGTTTTCCAGGCTGGTGCGGCCCAAAATACGTTCTTCAATGGGTTCCACCATTTCTTCGCCGCTCATCAAAGACTTAACGACAATGCCGTTATGCGTGCCGCAGTCTTCTTCCGTCACCACTACGTTATGGGCAACGTCTACCAGACGGCGGGTCAGGTAACCGGCGTCGGCCGTTTTCAAAGCCGTATCGGACAAACCTTTGCGTCCGCCGTGAGTGGAAATAAAGTATTCCAGCACGGACAGACCTTCGCGGAAGTTGGCGGTGATGGGGCTTTCAATAATTTCGCCCTGACCGCCGGTCAGTTTCTTCTGCGGTTTAGCCATCAGACCGCGCATACCGGCCAGCTGGCGCACCTGCTGGCGGGAACCGCGCGCGCCGGAGTCCGCCATCAAATAGACGGAGTTAAAGCGCTGGCCGCTGTGTTCTTTGTTGGCCGGATCGTATTTGGACTCTTCAAACTTTTTCATTTCTTTGAACAGTTCGTTGGCTACGTCGTCCGTAACGCGGGTCCAGATATCAATAACTTTGTTGTAGCGTTCGCCTTCGGTGATGATACCGGCTTCGGCCTGGGCCTGAATTTCTTTCACTTTCTTTTTGGCGTCGTCAATATATTTCTGTTTGACGGAGGGAATCGTCATGTCGGCGATGGAGATGGACAGGCCGGACAGCGTGGCGTAGTGATAGCCCATCTTCATAATCTTGTCCAAAAGCTGCACGGCTTCGTAGCGGCCGTACTTTTTGCTCTTGTAGCATTCGTCCACCAAGGCGGCCAGCTCTTTTTTGCCGATCGTCTTGTTGATGTATTCCCAGCCTTTAGGCATGGCCTGGTTGAAAATAATGCGGCCCACGGAAGTAAAATCTTTCCATTTGGAGGCGTCTTTTTCGTCTTTGCCTTCCAAACCCGGTTCCGGGATGGCGTTGATGCCGCGCACTTTGATTTTGGCGTGGTACGAGAGTTTGCCGTATTCCAGCGCAATCAGCGCGTCTTCTTTGCTGCCGAAAATGGAGCCTTCGCCGATGTCGCCTTCTTTGATTTTGGTCAGGAAGCTTACGCCCAAGACCATATCGTGCGAAGGAGCGGCAATCGGTTTGCCGGACGCGGGAGACAGAATGTTGTTGGACGCGAGCATCAGCGTGCGGGCTTCCATCTGCGCTTCCAGCGACAGCGGCACGTGAACGGCCATCTGGTCACCGTCAAAGTCGGCGTTGAAAGCGGCGCAGGTCAGCGGATGGAGCTGAATGGCCTTGCCTTCAATAAGCACCGGCTCAAACGCCTGAATACCCAGGCGGTGCAGGGTAGGGGCGCGGTTGAGCATAACGGGGTGGTTCTTGGTTACTTTTTCCAGGATGTCCCAGATTTCCGGGCGGACTCTTTCCAGCATCTTTTTGGCGGATTTAAGCGTTACGCCTTCTTTTTTCATCAATTCGCCGATGATAAAAGGTTTAAAGAGTTCCAGCGCCATCAGTTTGGGCAAACCGCACTGGTGGAGTTTTAAGTTCGGGCCGACCACGATGACGGAGCGGCCGGAATAGTCCACGCGTTTACCCAGCAGGTTCTGGCGGAAGCGGCCGTGTTTGCCCTTAATGCTGTCAGACAGGGATTTTAACGGTCTGCCGCCGGGCCCGATGAAGAATTTGCCGCGGGCGCCGTTTTCAATCAGGGCGTCCACCGCTTCCTGCAGGAGGCGCTTTTCGTTGTAAATCATTACTTCGGGCGCGCGCAGGGATTCAATGTGTTTCAAGCGGTTGTTGCGGTTGATGATTCTTCTGTATAAATCGTTCAGATCCGAAGCGGCAAAGCGGCCGCCGTCAAGCGGAACGAGCGGGCGCAGATCCGGCGGGATGACGGGCAGTACGCTTAAAATCATCCATTCCGGGCGGTTGCCGCTTTCCTTGAACTCTTCCATCGTTTTGATGCGGCGGATGAGTTTGGTGCGTTCCATTTCGCTCTGGGTGGCTTTTAACTGTTCGTGAAGGACAGGGATTTCTTTGTCAAAATCAATGCCTTCCAAAAGGGTTTTAATGGCCGGCGCGCCGATGTCCACTTTGAGTCTGGCACCGTGTTTTTTGCGGGCTTCGCGCACCTGCACGTCGGAGAGCAGGGTGCCTTTTTTGAAGTCCACGCGGCCGGTTACGCTGTCCACGCAGTCTTCAATCACCACGTAAGCGGCATAATACACCACGCGTTCCAAATCGCTCGTGCGCATATCCAGGATGATACCGATTCTGGACGGGTTTTTGCGCAGGAACCACACATGCGCCACGGGCACGGCCAGCTCAATGTGGCCCATGCGTTCACGGCGGACTTTGCTTTCCGTAATTTCCACGCCGCAGCGGTCGCACTTAATGCCTTTAAATTTTACCCAGCGGTATTTGCCGCAGGAGCATTCGTAGTCCTTGGTGGGGCCGAAAATGCGTTCGCAGAATAAGCCGTCGCGCTCCGGTTTAAGGGTGCGGTAGTTGATGGTTTCCGGCTTTTTGACTTCGCCGAAAGACCAGGCCATAATTTGTTCCGGACTGGCGATGCCCAGTTTAATGGCATCGAAGTCGAAGAAGTTGAGTTCGTTCAATTTTTTGACTTTTTTCGTTTGCATTTTTCAAATCCCCGGCTTATTTAGCGGCCCCGGCTTCTGCGGGCGCCTCGGTTTGGGCCTCTTCCGTTTGTTCGGCGGAGGCGGACGGCGCGGAAGCGCCGTCCTCAACCTTCTTTAGCAAATCAACGCTCAGGCCGAGCGCCTGGAGTTCTTTAATAAGCACTTTAAAGGACTCGGGCACGCCGGGCTGGGTGGGAGCTTCGCCTTTGACGATGGATTCATACATTTTGGTGCGGCCGACGAAATCGTCAGACTTCACCGTCAGGAATTCCTGCAGGGTGTACGTGGCGCCGTACCCTTCCATGGCCCACACTTCCATTTCGCCGAAACGCTGGCCGCCGAACTGGGCTTTACCGCCCAAAGGCTGGCGCGTAATCAAGCTGTAAGGACCCGTGGAGCGGGAGTGCACCTTGTCTTCCACCAAGTGGATCAGCTTCATCATATACATGTAGCCGATGGTTACTTTTTCTTCAAAAGGCTCGCCGGTTCTGCCGTCGTAGAGCGTAATGCGGCAGTAATCGTCCGGCAGGTATTTGGCCGCGTATTCTTCGCGGGCTTTGCCGGTGAGTCCCTTATCGTCCAAAATTTTCTCTTTAGCTTTGCGGATTTGTTCCACCACTTCCGCTTCGCTCGGTCCGTCAAAGACCGGGGTGGCGGCGTTGTAGTGGAGGTAATGCGCGGCCCAGCCGAGCATCGTTTCAAGCAGCTGTCCCACGTTCATACGGGAAGGAATACCCAGCGGGGAAAGCACGATGTCAAGCGGGGTGCCATCCGGCAGGAAGGGCATATCCTCTTCCGGCAGGATGCGGGCCACAACGCCTTTGTTACCGTGGCGGCCGGACATCTTGTCGCCCACGTGCAGTTTGCGTTTGGAAGCGATGTACACTTTAACGGATTTGTTCACCGTAACGGCGAGCTCGTCGCCCTGTTTGGAGAACTCAATCTCGCGTTCGTAGTGTTCCACGGCTTTCTTTTCCATCAATTTGTACAGCGCGTTGATGCGGGCTTCTTCTTTCTTGAGGTCCGCTTCTTTCTTGATGGATTCTTTGGCGTTGTTCAAAGCGCGTTTGCGCTGTTCTTTTAAAAGTTCCAGCGTGGAATCTTTTTCATCTTCCAGCGCGGCCAGGCGGGCTTTTTCTTCGGCCTTGGTCAGTTTTTCCTTGCGCACGAATACGCGGGTGCCCAGGATTTTGCCGCTGGTGCCGGGCGGAACGCGCAGAGAAGCGTCCACCACGTCGTCGGCTTTTTTACCGAAGATGACTTTTAACAGTCTTTCTTCCGGCGTCAGCTGCTGTTCGCCTTTCGGCGTAACTTTACCGACCAGGATGTCGCCGGGTTCCACTACCGTGGCCGGCAGCACGATACCGTCGTTGTCCAGGTGGGACAGCGCTTCCGCGCCAATGTTCGGAATATCGCGGGTGATTTCTTCCGCGCCGAGTTTGGTGTTGCGGGCGTCCACCGTAAATTCGTGCAGGTGGATGGAGGTAAACACATCGTCCTTCACCAGGCGGGAGGACACCAGGATGGCGTCTTCGTAGTTATACCCTTCCCAGCACATAAAGCCCACGAGCATATTGCGGCCCAGGGCCAGGTAGCCGTTGTCCATAGACGGACCGTCGGCAATTACCTGGCGGGCTTTTACATTGTCGCCCGCTTTGACGATAGGATGCTGGTTGATGCAGGTATCCTGGTTGGAACGTTTGTATTTCAAAAGTTCGTATACGTCGGAGGAACCGTCTCTGGTTTCCACGATGATTTTGGAAGCGTCGGCGAACTGGACGCGGCCGTCGCGGCGGGCCACAACGGCGGTGCCGGAGTCGCGCGCCACTTCGTGCTCAATACCGGTGCCCACGTACGGAGCTTCCGGCATTAAAAGCGGTACGCCCTGGCGCTGCATGTTACAACCCATCAGCGCGCGGTTGGCGTCGTCGTGTTCCAGGAAAGGAATCAAGGCGGCGGAAACGCTGATGACCTGCAGCGGGGAAACGTCCATATAGTCTACGTCTTTAGGCGCAATCATCGGATAGTCCGAGCGGACGCGGCAGGCGACCAAATCGGCGTCAATTTTGCCGTCTTTGCCCATCGGCGTATTGGCCTGGGCTACGTACTTGTCGTCTTCGGCGTCGGCGGTCAGTTCTTCCACCTGGTCCGTTACTTTGCCGCTTACCACTTTGCGGTACGGCGTTTCAATCAAACCGTATTTGTTTACCTTGGAGTAGCACGCAAGAGAAGTGATAAGACCGATGTTCGGACCTTCCGGGGTTTCAATCGGGCACACGCGGCCGTAGTGCGTATAGTGTACGTCGCGCACTTCAAAGCCCGCGCGTTTGCGGTTTAAACCGCCGGGACCCAAGGCGGACAGTCTGCGTTTATGGGTCAGTTCGCCCAGGGGGTTAATCTGGTCCATAAACTGCGAAAGCTGGGAGGTGCCGAAGAACTTGCGGATGATGGCCTGCACGGGCTGCGCGTTTACAAGCGCGCGGGGCGTGAAGGAAGTCAGCTCGCGGTTCATGCGGTCGCGCGCGGTTTTCGCCATCTGCGAAAGGCCCACGCGGATTTGGTTTTCCAACAGCTCGCCGATGCCGCGCACGCGGCGGTTGCCCAAGTGGTCAATGTCGTCCACTTTAAAGGTAAAGTCGTCGCCGTACATTTTCTGGGCGTCTTCGCCGGCGTTTAAGGCCAGGAGGTACTTCACCGTAACGATGATGTCTTCCGGGGCCAGGGTGCGGCGTTTTTCGGACGGAGTCGTGAATTTTTTGAATTTAAATTTGCTGATTAAATCAAACATCTTCGCAAATTTTTTGTTGATTTTGTAGCGGCCGACAAAGCTTAAATCGTATCTGCGGATGTTGTCAAAAATCAGGTTGTTGAGGAAGGTTTCCGCCTGTTCTTTCACGACGAAATCCTGCCCTCTCATCTTTTTGTAAATTTCGGCCTGGGCTTCGGCGGCGGTGCGGATGGAATCCTTGCGGTGTTCCAAGGTCGCCAAAATACCGGGGTCGTCCTGGCGCGGTTTGCCGGAAATGACTTTAATCGTTTTGACTTTCTTTTCAATTAAAGTTTTGAACAATTTGTCGTCAATCGGCAGGGCGGCTTTATCGTCCAGGTTCCACAGCACTTCGCCGGTGGCCGGATCGTAAATATCGTCCGCGGCGTAGCGGCCGATGACGCCGTCAATGTTAGAGGCTTTGACTTCAATGTCTTCGCAGTTGTAGAACGTCTGGATAATCTGTGCGTTGGTTTCCAGACCGCAGGCGCGAAGGAACGTGGAGGCCAGCACTTTTTTCTTCCGGTCAATGCGGACCCACAAAGCGTTCATGAGGTCAAACGAAAATTCAATCCACGCGCCGCGGTACGGAATAATGCGGGCCACGTAGAGGCGTTTACCGAAGGTAGACTGTTTTTTCTCTTCGTCTTCTTCAAAAATGATGCCCGGAGAGCGGTGCATCTGGCTGACGATAACGCGTTCGGCGCCGTTGAACACGAAGCAGCCGGCGTCGGTCATCAGGGGCAAATCGCAAAGGGTTACGTCCTGGTCGGACGCTTCTTTCATCTTTCCGTTTTTCTGCTTGACGTACAAGCGCATCAGGGCTTTTAAGGGAGCGGAGTAGGTGCTGTCGCGCACGGCGGCTTCTGCCGGGGTGGCGTAGCGGGGAGAGCCCAGTTCATATTTTAAAAATTCAAGTCTCATACTCCCGTCGGGAGCTTCAATAGGGAAAACGTCTTCAAAAGCGGCTTGCAGGCCTTTTAATTCCCGCTTGGCGGGAGGGACATCCAGCTGCAAAAAGTCTACAAACGACTGTTTTTGCATGTCCAGCAAATCTGGTAAGGGAAGCTTGGTGGAAATTTTGCCGAAATTTGTTTGTTTTTCAATCATTTCTGTTCTTCCTGCTGTTTAGAGCGGACTGTACGCGTGCCGCCACGCACATACGGCTTACGCAAGCGGTCCGCCGTTATACCCCTATTAAGGGTACGTAATCCCAACCCCCGTTTGACCGGGGGATGGGATTAATAATTCGTCGGTTGAACTATTTGAGTTCTACGGTGCCGCCGGCTTCGGTGATTTTCTTTTTGAGTTCTTCAGCTTCAGCTTTGGCAACGTTTTCTTTCACGGCTTTCGGGGCGGATTCAACCAGGTCTTTGGCTTCTTTGAGGCCCAGGCCGGTGATTTCGCGCACGATTTTGATCACGCCGATTTTCTTGGCGGCATCAACAGCGGTCAACACAACGTTGAATTCATCTTTTTCTTCAGCGGCAGCGGCGGCCGGGGCGGCAGCGGCGGCAACGGCCACGGCCGGGGCGGCGGCTTTCACGCCGAATTTTTCTTCAATAGCTTTCACGAGTTCGGAAAGTTCCAGAACGGTGAGTTCAGCAATAGCGTTTACTAATTCTTCTTGGGTTAATTTAGCCATTTTATTTATTTTCCTTATTTTATAGAGTAGCTGCCTTCTGCCTAAACCGTGTTTAGGCCCGTGCATTTATCCGTTAGGACTACTACCGCACTTGGCGGGTTTAGATTTTGCCTTCCAGGACGGCTGGGCGTTCATCCGAAGATGACCCCCGCACGATTTTCCATTTTCCGCGGGCTTGCGGCTTTTTTGCTCCCGACATAATTTACACTATGCCGCGGCGCAAAGAAAACCGCAATCCCCAAACAAAATTGAAAAATCGCTCCGTTTAAAGAACCGCCCGCCGCGCAGACTGCGCGCCGCGTTATTACTTGCCTTGTTTTTCTTCCAAAGCTTTGATAACGTAGGCAAAATCCCGTATCGGAGCCTGCAACACTTGCGCGGACTGGGCGACCGTGCTGTAAAGCACGCCGGCCAACTTGGAGAGGTTTTCTTCTTTGGTACCGATGGTAGCCAATTGTTTAACCTGTTCTTCGTTGTACCAGACGCCGTCCGAATAGCAAGCGCGAAGCTTCAAAGCCGCAAACTTTTTCTGAAAGTCCACCAACGCTTTGGCAACGGCGGCAATGTCTCCGCCCACCGCAATGGCCGTCGGGCCTTGAAAGAGCTTTTCGTCGGCTCCTTCAATTTTGGCCTGGCGCAGGGCGTGATCCACGATCGCGTTGCGTTCCACGCGGAATTTGGATCCCGTGGGAATCAGCTGCGCGCGCAGTTCAGCCATATCCACGAACTTCAAACCTTGGTAGGCGGTGAAGAACATGGTGCCGGCGGCGGTGATTTCAGTTGCTAAGTCTTGCGACTTCTGTTTCTTTTGGTCTTTTGTCAGGTTCATTTTGTTGCCTGTTTAATAACGAAAACCGCCGCGTTTTTCCCGCCGAAAAAGTTATTTTTTAGGCAGAGAAAACGACAGCCACAAACTCCTTCCCCTTCGTTTTACCGTCGGAGGAGTTATGGTTCTCGTTAAAAATCGGGTTAAGTACTTCTATTATATTTTATCAATAAAAGCCGCCTATTGCAATCCTTTTTGCAAACGTTTTATCCGCGGCTTCTGTATTTATTATACCAAAATTTCTGCGGGCCGAACAAGCGTATTGGTTTATTTTTTAAGTTAATTCCGCGCTTTTACGCAAATGCAATCCACGCGCCGATTCCCCAAAAAATTACGGCCGTAATCCAGCCAAACGCCCGGCCTGAAGCATACTGCGCGATATGGAAGCGTTTATTCAGCCATCCGCCCAGCGCGCATACCAGCGTAAACACGCATAAAGTAACCGCCGCAAACGTTACGCCCAGGGATACCACGGCCCACCCGACGGAAGGCGCGTTTTTGGGAATAAAGCCCGGGAAAAAGGATAAAAAGAAAATAATCACTTTAGGGTTTAATAAATTCATAATCACGCCGCGGCGATAGAACCGTACAAAAGAGTACTCTTTCTCCACCGCTACGGTTTTTCCGGCGGATGTCGGACACGCGGCAGAACCCCGCACGGCGCTGACCCCCAGCCAGGCCAGGTATGCCGCACCGAGATATTTCAGCACTCCGAATAATACGGGAGACGCCGCCACCAGCGCGGCTACTCCCAGCGCAACGGCGGCGGTATGAAAAGCCAACCCGCTGACAAGCCCCAAACTGACGGAAAAAGCGGCCTTAAAACCTCTGCCGATACTTTGCGTCAGCACAAATAAAATATCCGGCCCGGGCAGTAAGGCCAGGCAAGCGGATGCAAGGATAAACTCTATATTCATAAAAGGTATTGCGCCGGCACCTAAGCCGCAGGACACGGCCCGAAGACGGCGGGTATTTATAATATTATAGCAAACCACCCCCGCCACAGGGTGCCGAAGCAGAACCGGGTACAGTATTATTGTCCCATTCCGCCCGGCCCTAATCCCCCGCAAGAAATTTATAGTTGGATTTATAAGAGCGGTATCCCGCGCCCAAGCACGGTACGCACAGTTTTTCAAATATGCTTCTGGAAGGAAGTCTGCCCGCGCCAAGCGGGGGAATGGAGGACAAGGCCCTGGTTATCCCCGCACGCATTTGGCCAACGGTCAGTAATACCGGAATTATTTTCCCCGCTGAGGCGGGTGAATCAATCACCGGCAATGACAGCGGGGATTCGGAAGTCTTTTGCCAGCATTCCCCCAGGAAAAACCCGGCGCGGAAGCAGCGGGAAGGACAGGCTCATCGGCAGCGCCCGTTCCCATTCCGAACACGGCAGTTAAGCTCGTAAGGGTCATGGAGGGAAGGCCCAGAAAGTATTTTACTGCGTCTAATCCATCTCCAATAGCCTCGGAGCGCCCTTGCAGAAGCGTTTTTACCATTGACGAAAAAACGGGCACGGGCAGCGGTTATTTTGACGTGGAAAAATTCGGCGCGGATTTTGCATCCTTCTTCCCCGTGCGAGAAGGAGACACGCCAGTTAGCCGGATGATATATCTGCCAGGCCTTCCCGGCTACTAAGAACTAAACTTAAAAAAAGAGGTCGCGCTCCCAGCCGCACAGAAGAGAGACGAAGAAATAAAACTCTGCCGCCAAACTCACAGAGAGGGGTAAACATCAACATATAAAACAGAAAACCCCGCATTTCTGCGGGGTTTAAATCTTTCTTCAAAAGGCTGGGATGAGACCGACAACGATCTACTCTCTCAGCGCCGAATTGGGCGCCAATACCATCGACCCTTACGAGCTTAACTGCCGTGTTCGGAATGGGAACGGGTGTTGCCTCGTCGGAATTATTATCAGTCTCATTCCAGCCTCTTGTAAAAGAACAAATTTGAAAGGAACCCGTCATTACAACACGTTCCTTTAACACGTTAGAATCTTTCTCTCCGCTGATCAATGCGGGTCATCGACAACTCCTAACGGTATAGATAACTTTTAGAAAAGCGCAAGTGTTTTTGTTACACTCACATTCTTAATCTATCAGGATTAAAGAATATGGCCAAGCCTCACGACCTATTAGTACAGATTAGCTGAACACATTACTGTGCTTACACACTCTGCCTATCAACCCGGTAGTCTTCCGGGGGTCTTCTGGGTAGTTAATCTACCAGGGAAACCTTATCTTGAGGCGGGTTTCACGCTTATATGCTTTCAGCGTTTATCCCTACCGAACACCGCTAATCAGCTATGCCTCTGTAGAGACAACTGATATACAGGAGGTTCGTTCATCCAGGCCCTCTCGTACTATGGACAACTCCTCTCAAGTTTCCTGCGCACACAACAGATAGAGACCGTACTGTCTCACGACGTACTGAACCCAGCTCACGTACCACTTTAATGGGCGAACAGCCCAACCCTTCCCACCTGCTTCAGCGGGAGGATGTGATGAGCCGACATCGAGGTGCCAAACCGAGCCGTCGATGTGAACTCTTGGGCCCGATCAGCCTGTTATCCCCAGGGTAGCTTTTGTCCGTTGAGCGATGGCCCTCCCACGAGGGACCACCGGATCACTAAGTCCTGCTTTCGCACCTGTTCGGACCGTCGTCCTCACAGTCAAGCTCCTTTCTACCTTTGCGCTCAATGGCCGATTTCTATTCGGCCTGAAGGAACCTTAGAACGCCTCCGTTACTCTTTAGGAGGCGACCGCCCCAGTCAAACTGCCCACCTGCCACTGTCCCCAACCCGGATTCACGGGTAGTAGGTTAGAACCACAATCCACAAAAGCTGGTATTTCACTGTTGCCTCCGCACCCCCCTCAAGGGATGTTTCAAAGGCTCCCAGCTATACTACGTATTGTAAACCGTAATTCAATAACAAGCTACAGTAAAGCTCCATAGGGTCTTTTCGTCTTGTTGCGTGCATCAAGCGTCTTCACTTGAACCACAATTTCGCCGAGCCCACCGTCGAGACAGCGGCTTCTTTGTTATGCCATTCGTGCAGGTCGGAACTTACCCGACAAGGAATTTCGCTACCTTAGGACGGTTATAGTTACCGCCGCCGTTTACCGGGGCTTAAGTTCGCAGCTTCGCCTTGCGGCTAACCACTCCCCTTGACCTTCCGGCACCGGGCAGGCATCAGGCCCTATACATCATCTTGAGATTTCAGCAGAGCCCTAAGTTTTTGTTAAACAGTCACGAAGCCCAATTCACTGCGACCCTTTCCCAATGTATTGCTACACCAGTACTTGGGCACTCCTTCTTCCGAAGTTACGGAGCTAGTTTGCCTAGTTCCTTGACGATGGTTATCTCGCGCGCCTTAGGATTTTCACCCCATCCACCTGTGTCGGTTTACGGTACGGTTATAGTAAGAACTCCCTACGAAGTTTTTCTAGGCAGTGTGATTGGACCACTTCGCGACCTTGCGGTCACTCGTACTCGGTTTTCGACTTAGCCTCCGGACGGATTTGCCTATCCGAAGATGCCTACGGCCTTGAACTGGCATATAGCCAGATGGTTTACTCTACTGCGTCCCTCCCTAGGTTATGACGCGCTTACTATAGTTCAGGAATATTAACCTGATGTCCTTCGCCTACGCCTTTCGGCCTGAGCTTAGGCCCGACTGACCCTGAGCCGACGAACGTTGCTCAAGGAAACCTTAGATTTTCGGCGGGAAGGATTCTCACCTTCCTTGTCGCTACTCATTCCAGCATTCTCACTTATTAGCGCTCCAGCACTCCTTACGGTATACCTTCGCAGCTGCTAATAACGCTCCCCTACCACTGTACAAAGACGAATCAATGTACAATCCGTAATTTCGGTAGTATGCTTAGCCCCGAGTCATCTTCGGCGCAGATTCACTCGACTAGTGAGCTATTACGCACTCTTCAAAGGGTGGCTGCTTCTAAGCCAACCTCCTAGCTGTTTAAGTAAATCCACATCCTTTACCACTTAGCATACATTTTGGGACCTAAATTGACGGTCTGGGCTGTTTCCCTCTCGCACGTGAAGCTTATCCCTCACGAACTGACTGCTGAGATATACGCCGAGGTATTCGGAGTTTGACAGACATCGGAAGGAGGGTCGCTCCCCCTAAATCTACCAGTGCTCTACCCCCTCGGGTTAAATCTCAACGCTAGCCCTAAAGCTATTTCGGGGAGAACCAGCTATCACCAAGTTCGATTGGCCTTTCACCCCTAACCCCACCTCATGTAGAAACTTTTCAACGTTTAACACTCCGGACCTCCATTCTCTGTTACGAGAACTTCATCCTGGACAGGGTTAGATCACTTGGCTTCGGGTCTAATATGACGAACTAAACGCCCTATTCGGGCTCGCTTTCACTACGGCTTCGGACCTCTTCAGCCCTTAACCTTGCTCGGCACATTAACTCGCTGGATCATTCTTCAACAGGCACACTGTCGCACATTCCCTTGCGGGCATAGTGCTACAATAGCTTGTAGATGTACGGTTTCAGGTTCTATTTCACTCCCCTCTCGGGGTTCTTTTCGCCTTTCCCTCGCGGTACTGGTTCACTATCGGTTGCCAGAGAGTATTTAGCCTTGGAGAGTGGTCTCCCCGGATTCCCACCGGATTGCACGTGACCAGTGGTACTTAGGTACTTGCTAAGAGGCAACTAGGTTTTCGTTTAAGGGACTGTCACCCTCTATGGTCGGACTTTCCAGACCGTTCAACTAACCTGCTGCTTGGTAACTCTTTGTGTCTAACACGAGCAAGCCCTGCAACCCCAACCCACGCACTCTATACACCGAACTGATGTATACAGTGCGGGGGCTGGTTTAGGCTATTCCCGTTTCGCTCGCCACTACTCAGGGAATCTCTTTGATTTCTTTTCCTGTAGGTACTGAGATGTTTCACTTCCCTACGTTGTCTTCTATCACCCTATCTCCGAGTCCGAAGACTCAGCCTTCAAGTGATGATCTGCAGGCTCTCACCTGCAGGGGTTCCCCCATTCAGAAATCCGCGGATCATAGGATATTTGCTCCTTCCCGCGGCTTATCGCAGCTTATCACGTCTTTCATCGACTTCTGGCACCAAGGCATTCACCATACACCCTTGTAGCTTGACCATATTCTTTAATCCGACAGACTTTCGTCCATCTCTTAAATGGTCATTTCAAATGCTAGATATTGCTATCTATTATATTTTTTTATGATAACCATTAACTTTTCAGTTAATTGCGTTCTCATTGCTTAATTGTGTAAGTGTAAGTATATTTATATCACATGTAAAATATACAAACGCTTGGCTTTTCTAAAATATATTTTCATTCTCTTTGCTGCCCGCCCGACATTTTTATGATTTGAAATGTCCGGCTTCCGGAGACTTACAAGAGAAGATTGAATATAAGTTATCTAATTTTCAAAGAACTGCAAATTTGACGCAACATATACACTGTGGTTGGTTTTATATTGGAGCTGATCGGGATCGAACCGACGGCCTCCTGCTTGCAAAGCAGGCGCTCTCCCAACTGAGCTACAGCCCCTTTAAACAAGTTGCTGTGGGCCCGGAAGGAATTGAACCTTCGACCTCACGCTTATCAAGCGTGCGCTCTAACCAGCTGAGCTACGAGCCCAAGCTATTCTAAAACCTTTCAAAGAGCCTAAGCTCTAAAACCATCTATGTGCGAGTGGCCGATCTGAAACGGATAGCGCTTTCGCGCACCAGCTAAGACTACCGACCTATTCTAAAATCCCGAAGGAAAATAGAATAAAGGAGGTGATCCAGCCGCACCTTCCGGTACGGCTACCTTGTTACGACTTCACCCCAATCACCAATCACAACTTAGGACCCAGACGACCTGGATACTTCTGTTGCAATTGACTTTCGTGGTGTGACGGGCGGTGTGTACAAGACCCGGGAACGTATTCACCGCAGCGTGCTGATCTGCGATTACTAGAGATTCCGGCTTCATGTGGGCGAATTGCAGCCCACAATCTGAACTGGGGCATAGTTTAGGGATTGGCTCCATCTTACGATATTGCTACCCTCTGTCTATACCATTGTAGTACGTGTGTAGCCCTGGACATAAAGGCCATGATGATTTGACGTCATCCCCACCTTCCTCCACGTTATCCGCGGCGGTCTCCTGAGAGATCCTATTGCTAGGCAACACAGGATAGGGGTTGCGCTCGTTGCGGGACTTAACCCAACATCTCACGACACGAGCTGACGACAACCATGCACCACCTGTCACCGATGCTCCGAAGAGAAAGTACATTACATACTCTGTCATCGGGATGTCAAGACTTGGTAAGGTTCTTCGCGTTGCTTCGAATTAAACCACATACTCCACCTCTTGTGCGGGTCCCCGTCAATTCCTTTGAGTTTTAACCTTGCGGCCGTACTCCCCAGGCGGATAACTTAATGCGTTAGCGTCGGCACGGAAGGGGTCGATACCTCCCACACCTAGTTATCATCGTTTACGGCCAGGACTACCGGGGTATCTAATCCCGTTTGCTCCCCTGGCTTTCGCACTTTAGCGTCAGTAAAGGCCCAGAAATCCGCCTTCGCCACCGGTGTTCCTCCTAATATCTACGCATTTCACTGCTACACTAGGAATTCCGATTTCCTCTGCCTCACTCAAGAACGCCAGTTTCTGTTGCAGTTTCTGGGTTGAGCCCAGAGATTACACAACAGACTTAACATTCCGCCTACGCGCGCTTTACGCCTAGTAATTCCGAGTAACGCTTGCCACCTACGTCTTACCGCGGCTGCTGGCACGTAGTTAGCCGTGGCTTATTCGAGAGGTACCGTCATTTTTTTCTTCCCTCTCAAAAGGAGTTTACAATCCGAGAACCTTCATCCTCCACGCATCGTTGCTGGATCAGGCTTTCGCCCATTGTCCAAAATTCCCCACTGCTGCCTCCCGTAGGAGTAGGGCCCGTGTCTCAGTGCCCTTGTGGCCGGTCGCCCTTTCAGGCCGGCTATCCGTCGTAGCCTTGGTAGGCCGTTACCCCACCAACTAGCTGATAGAATATAAGACCGTCTCCAAGCGATAAATCTTTGATCTCTAAACGATGCCGTCTAAAGATGTTATGGGGTATTAGCAATCCTTTCGGACTGTTATTCCCCACTCAGAGGTAGGTTTCTTATACATTACTCACCCGTCTGCCACTAAACTTTACTCTGTATTGCTACAAAGCAAAGTCCCGTTCGACTTGCATGTGTTATGCACGATGCCAGCGTTAACTCTGAGCCAGGATCAAACTCTCCATTAGAATTAATTACCTTTAAATCGCAAGCGGTTTAAAGGCGATCAATCGCTAACAGCGAGCTGTTGACTTTTGACTCTACTCTTTTGAATTAACTTTGGTGTCATAATATAGTATATGACTTACTTAAATGAGCCTTGAACTGTCAAACCCCGAAGGATTCGTCCATTTCAAATCGCCCATTCGCACATTGCTGTCAAATTTTCAGAGAACGAAATTTCCTCGTTGCTCTTTTCCAGTTTGGAAAAAGCAATTGGAAATTTATTTTTAACTTCTTTACAGCTCTCAAAGCTGTAAAGATATCATAACAAATTTACTTCGCTTTGTCAAGCCTTTTATTAAAGACTTTCTTCAACTACTCGGCTTGTCAATTCTTACTACTCTTATATTAAAGCATATTTTTAAAAGTTTGTCAAGTTTTTCTTTTCAAACCGGTGCGCCTGCTTTAAACAGCGCTTTATGGGAACTGCTCAAGTCTTTTAAATACTTCTTGATTATTCAAGGAAGTCGCGGCCGCTTGGGCCAAAGGGGTAAGACTTGTATGTAAGTGTTTTTATAAGTTGTTTTATAAAACTAACTTGATCGGCTTGGCTCAGTCCATCGTCTGCCTTTTCTAATATAAGGTGATGTTTCGCTGCTGAAAAGTTTTCTGTTTATAAGAACGGTTTATAAAAACGAATAAGAAGTTTTGTTATTACTTTTACAAAGATCAATTTCCGACTACTTTTATAGTCTAGCAAAAAAAGACAGAAATGTCAAGACCCATTTTTCTAATTTTCAAAAATCTGAAAAAGGGTTCTTGAAAACTTCCGCGGAAACAAACCTTTTTGTTTCCTTATATATTTAGTATAACTGTTTTTGTTTTGTTTGTCAACTCTTTTTTTCTCCGTCGGGGAGAAGGTTGAAAACATTCCCGGTTTATCTTTCCGCTTGTACCGGGCCGTAAAAAAGATCAATTCGCTTTTGTTGTATAAAGGATACCAAAAAATGCGCGGGCAGTCAATCCCCCCGGGCCTCTCCCGCGCGGGTCTCCCCCCTATCTCCCGTACGCGCGCGTGCGTGCACATTTATATGCCGGCCCGTTCATTCCAAACGCCTGCCGCGCGCCATATGGCGGGCCGCAAACCGCCGAATCTCCTATTCCGCCAATCATCCCCGCGCCGCCTGTCTCCGGTCTGTCAGGATGACTCCTTCTCTCTGCAACAAAAAAGAAGGCTGCGCCGAAGCGCAAACCTTCTTTATTTTTTGTTGTACCCGTTTTGTTTTTTTCATTTCCGCACCAAAGCGCGGAAAGTGAAATCGTTTTTATTGTTGTTGTAAAATAAAAAACCCCGCTTTTATTTTTATAATAAGCGGGGTTTTAAAAAAATACTAAATCGGTTTATATTATATTAAACGCCCGCACCAAACGGATTCTTCCTTTAGCCAATTCATCGGCTTAAAGGAATAAAAGTGGGTGCGGTTAATAACGTTTAACAATTGCATAAATATATTATGCTTTATTTCAAAAACAGTGTCAATTATTTTTTGCCCGGCGAAATTTGCTATTCTTATATATATGGATATAGAGACGCTTTTAAAAAACACCTCCCGCAGCTTATACCTAAGCGTCCGGGCGCTTCCCCGCAGTATGCGCCCCGCTTTTGGCATAGCCTATTTGCTCTGCCGCTATGCCGATACCATTGCGGATACGCCCGTCCTGCCCTCCTCCCGCCGCCTGTATTGGATTGAACGCTTCCCGCACCTGCTGCTGGAACAGGATCCGGCCGAAGCCGCACGCTTGGCGCAGGAAATTTCCGGCGGCACGGAAAACCCGTACGAAGCCGAACTCGTAAAGAATTTAATGCCGTGTCTGGAACTGCTCAATAATATCTCCAGCGAGCAGCGCGAGAACATTACCGACGTGGTATACGCCGTATGTGAGGGAATGAAAACCGATTTAAGCTTTTTCCCCAACGAATCCGCTCCCGAGCCCAAAGCGTTTGACACGCCCGCCGAGCTGGAACGCTACTGTCGGCTGATGGGCGGCAAACCGGGGCTGTTCTGGAGCCGGCTGATTTACGGCACGGCGGACATCCATATGCCGGAAGAAGAATTTTACGAGCTTGGCCAGCACATAGGCGACGCCTTGCAAATCGTCAACATTCTGCGGGACCTTCCCAAAGACCTGCGCATCGGCCGCTGTTATTTTCCGCGCACCGACCTGGAAAAAGCCGGCCTGACGGCCGCCGAACTGCTGGACAGCGCCAACTCCGCCCGGTTTGAACCCGTCAAGCGCAAATGGATTGCCTGGGGGCTTGCCAACCTGAAAAGCGGCAAAAAGTATTTCCCGCAGCTGCCCAAAAGCCAGCCCGGCCAGCGCGCCGCGGTGGCGTGGCCGATACTCTGGACGGCGGACACCTTCTTTAAAGTCTACCGGGAGCCCGATATTTTAAATCCCGCCAAACGCGTTAAAATTTCCCGCTCGGTGATATATTCCACCATGCTTGTTACGCCGCTGCTGCTCGCCAGCAATACGCTTTTCTGCAACTGGCTGGACAAAAAGCTCCGCAAGTGTAAATAAAGTCTTTCCCGCAAAAAAACCGTTTCCCTGCGCTTCAAAAACAGCTATACTATAAAATGTGTTTTTTCAAAACACACCCCCGTTTTGTGATTGTACCCGCAACCACTGATAAGGAGTTGTAATGACTGATATATTGACGCATGCCGTATCCCTGCTTAACGACCGTTTTCTGGGATACGTGCTGATGGCCGCGCTGTTATTTGCGGGGCTGTATTTTACGTTCGCCACGCGTTTTGTCCAATTCGTCCGTCCGAAAGAAATGCTCAGGCTGATGATTGGCGGAGAAGGGTCTTCCAAAGAAAAAGGCCATATCTCCCCGTTTCAGGCGTTTTCCATCAGTACGGCCTCGCGCGTGGGAACGGGCAATATCGCCGGGGTGGCCATTGCCATTACCGTGGGCGGACCCGGAGCCGTTTTTTGGATGTGGCTAATTGCCGTCATCGGCGCGGCCTCCGCCTTTGCGGAAAGCACACTGGCCCAGGTGTATAAGGTAAAAACCGGCGCGCATTTTCGCGGCGGTCCGGCCTATTATATGCAAACCGCGCTGGGCAGCCGCAGGCTGGGGCTGGCGTTTTCCGTCATCATCACGCTGACGTTTGCTTTTGTTTTTAACTCGGTGCAGTCCAACACCATCGCCCAGTCGCTAAGCGCCACGTTTCAGGTTGACTCCCTGCTGAGCGGCATTGTGCTGGCCGCGCTGACCGCCGTAATTATTTTCGGCGGATTAAAACGCATCGCCGCGTTTTCCGCCGTCATCGTGCCGGTATTTGCATTGGGATATATTGCCATCACGGTAATTGTCATGCTGCTAAACCTGGAGAAACTGCCCGGCGTGCTGGGTATTATCCTCTCGGACGCGTTCAGCCTGCGCAATCTGGCGGGCGGCGCCTTGGGGGCCACGATTATGACCGGGGCCCGCCGCGGGCTTTTTTCCAACGAAGCCGGTATGGGCAGCGCGCCCAACGCGGCCGCTACGGCCAATACGTCCCACCCCGTCAAGCAAGGCTATATACAAACCTTCAGCGTATTTGTAGACACGCTGATTATCTGCAGCTGCACGGCGTTTATCGTACTGCTGGCCGATTATCAGGCTTTCCCGGGGCTGGAAGGTGTTGCGCTTACGCAAAAAGCGCTGACGCAGGAGCTGGGCCCGCTCGGCAATTATTTTATCTCCGCCAGCGTGCTTTTGTTTGCCTTTACCTCTATTATCGGCAATTATTATTACGGGCAGGCCAATGTGGAATTTGTAACCCGCAGCCGCCTGGTAATGGCCCTCTTCCGCACCGGAGTAAGCGTGATGGTGCTGCTGGGCGCTGTGTTACAGCTCAAGCTGGTATGGAATATGGCCGATTTGTTTATGACGGTGATGGCGCTTCTGAACATTTACGCCATTTTCCGCCTGCGCCGCCAGGTGCTGGACGTACTGGCCGACTACCGCCGCCAGAAAAAAGCGGGGCTGGACCCGCACTTTAACCCGGCGGACGTGCCGTCCGTCAAACACGCAGACGCCTGGGTAAAATAACGCCGCATTTGAACGCGCCGGGGCCTTTTTAGGCCCCGGTTTTTTTATTTCTCAGACGGTAAAAAGAAAAAGGGCCCAGGCCGCCGAATAGGCCTTGAAAAAACCGCAAACCCGGCTATATTAATAGTACTAAGTACCTGGGATCAGCCCGATTGTCCTTGGTTGCAGTTGTGAAAGCACGGCGTGTTTTCCTATTGCGCGAAGACCCGGATACGAAGCCTTCCAGGGAAAGAGGAACATAAGTCATATGATAATGACAATGAGCTAAACCCCCGAAATAATATGCGGGGGTTTATTTTGTGTCCTAAAAAGGTTCTTGCCGTACGCATAAAAACGGTGCAGGCCCCGGACGGAACCTGCACCCTCAATACCGACAGCAAACGGATTTATTTGTTTTCGCGTTCTTTCTTTTTCATCGCGCGCCAGACTTCCAGCGCTTCTTCCGCCGTGGCGGCTTTGGCGTGCTCGCCGAATACGTGCGGATGGCGGCGGTGCAGTTTATCGTACAGGCCCTGGATGACGTCGTCAATCGTAAATTTGCCTTCTTCCGCGGCAATCTGGCTGTGCATCAGCACCTGCAAAAGCACGTCGCCCAGTTCTTCTTTCATATTTTCGTCATCTTTATTATTGATGGCGTCAATCAGCTCCTGGGATTCGTTCTGCAGGCATTTAATCAAGCTCTCGTGGGTCTGTTTTCTGTCCCAGGGGCAGCCGTTCGGCCCGCGCAATACGGCGAAGGTTTCCACCAAGTCGTTAAAGTTGTTTTTTGTCATTGTTCACACCCGGTAAAAATGGTATACATTTATTATATGAAAAATAATATCATCTGCTTCATCGCCGCATCCGTTTTACTGTTTTTTCCCGCGCTGGCAGGCGCGCAGGCAACGGTGGTCCGCGTAGACGGACAAAAAGTATACCTGGACACCTCTTCCTTAAACCACAGCGTCCAGAAAGGAGAAAGTTTTAAAGTCATCCTGTCGTCCGAAAAGCTCGTCAATCCGAAAACGGGCAAGAATTTAGGCGATATTTACACCTATTCGCCGGAAGGCAAAATTGTGGAAGTACAGCCGATGTACGCCGTGGGCGAACTGCCGGAAAAAGCGTCCGCCTCCGTCGGGCAGGAAGCCGTGATTGAAGCCGCCGCCCCCGCCGCCCCGGTGTATACGCGGGACGCGGACGAAAACGCCTCTTCCCGCCAGAAAATCGTTTACGCGCCCGTAGAGCAGGAAATCATCAGCCTTACCCAGGCCGACATTACCGCGCCGGGAGCACAGAATTTTATTACGCTGTCCGCAGACGGAAAAGTAACCGTCTGGAGCCGCGCGGGAAAAGACACGCTGGCCGAACAGCTGTCCTACACGGTGCCGTCCGCCAAGCGGGCCGTTACGCTTTCCGCCGCCCCCGTTAAAGAAGGCGGCCTGGCGCAGATTTTCGTCTCGGTTTACGATCCGTCCCGCTCCTCGGTTTCCGCCCTGGTGCTGGAAAATGAAAACGGCGCCTTACAAGAAACCGCTTCCCTGCCCTACTTCGTCAAAGAACTCGGCTGCGGCAAAGACAAAAAAATCTGGGCGCAAAAACCGTTTGTTTCCGCCGCGCGCCCCGGCAACGCGCGCGAGGTGGCCTATCAAAACGGCAAATACACCGTGCAAAAAGATATGTTTTCCACCCAGCGCAACTGGCTCACCGGCCTGAACCGCTACGACGTAGAAAACGCCGGCGCGGACAATCTGATTTATACTTCCTCCAACGGCACCGTACGCCTGACGCTTCAAAACGGCAAACGCGCCGAAAGCAAAGATTTATTCGCCGCCGCTCCAAATCGTGTAAAATATAAGCAGGAGATTGTGAAATTCTACCCTTCCCTCCAGGTCTTCGGCCCCGCCGGGGACGCCACGGTGGCAGCGGTGGAAAACACCTCCAAGCTCGGCCTCTTGTCCGAAACCTTTGGCCAATACCAAAGCGGCAAAATACATTTTCTGACGTTTGAAAAAGGACGGTTATCCCTTCAAGATACCGTCAATCTGGACGGCGTTGTATACGACACCGCCTGCTCGGACCGCGCCGTACTGGCCGCCGAGGTGCTGCCGGACGGCAGCAGTTCCGTCGTGGAAATTTTTAAATAGCTTTTCAGGAGAACATTGTGCAACAGTCTAACGAAAAAATCAACGTGCTGGATAAAGGCTTCGTGCGCCTGGTGGATTTTATGGGAGGAGACGACCGCGCCGTACAGTCGGCCCGCGTATCGTTCGGGGCCGTTTCCAAAGGCCCGGAACAGGACAAACGCCTGATTAAATACCTGATGGAACACGCCCACCACACCCCTTTTGAGCATTGTTATTTTCAGTTTCACATCTGCTGTCCGATTTATGTGGCGCGCCAGTGGATGCGCCACCGCTGGGGTTCTTACAACGAAGTAAGCGCCCGCTATACCGAAGTGAAGGACGAATTCTATATCCCCGACCGGTTCCGCGGCCAGGACACCAAAAACAAACAGGGTTCCGTGGCCGACTCGCAGCTGGACAACGCCGCCCTTCGTAAAATTTACGAAGACAGCGTGGAGGCTTCCTACGCCGCTTACCACAAACTTATTGAAGCGGGCGTGGCGCGCGAAATGGCGCGCGGCGTACTGCCGGTCTGCCAATACACCCAATTTTACTGGAGCGTCAACGCCAGGAGTTTGTTTAACTTTCTCTGCCTGCGCACCGACAAACACGCGCAGAAAGAAATCCGCGTCTATGCGGACGAAATCGCCAAAATCGTGGCTGAAAAAATGCCGTGGTCGTGGGAAGCTTTTGAAGCGTTAAACAAGCAGCTGCCGCTGGGTTCCGAATAAAAGTCTTATCTTAAAAGGGGAAACTTATGAGAATACTCGGCATGATTATGGCCGGGGGCAAAGGCGAGCGTCTTTATCCGTTAACCAAAGACCGCTCCAAGCCTTCCGTCCCGTTCGGCGGCAAGTACAGAATCGTGGATTTTGTGCTCTCCAACTTCGTCAACTCGGGGATTTTTTCTTCCTACGTGTTGGTGCAGTATCTTTCGCAGAGTTTAATTGAATACCTGCGCACCACCTGGCGCAGCGAAGGTATTATTTCGGACCATTTTTTAACCTGCGTGCCGCCGCAAATGCGCCTGGGTGAAATTTGGTACCGCGGCACGGCCGACTCCGTGCGCCAGAACATCAACCTGGTAAAAGACTTTGCGCCCGACCTGGTGGCCATCTTCGGTGCGGACCACATCTACCGCATGGACGTGCGCCAGATGATTGATTTCCACCTGAAAAACAAGGCCGACGTTACCGTAGCCGCCAACACCGTGGCGCTGGAAGAAGCCACCGCCTTCGGCGTGCTGGGTACGGACGAAGACGGACGCATCATCCAGTTTGACGAAAAACCCGCACACCCCAAACCCATTCCGGGCAACCCCAAAGCGGCGTACGCGTCCATGGGCAACTATATTTTTAATACGGATGTTCTGCTGCAGGTGCTCCAAAAACGCTTCTGCGACGTGCCGGCTTTAGATTTCGGCAAACACATTCTGCCCAAAATTTTAACGGACCACCGCACCTTTGCCTACAACTTCCAAAGCCAGACGCTGCCCGGCGCCAAGCCGTACGAAGAGCAGGGCTACTGGCGCGACGTGGGAACGATTGAATCGTTCTGGCAGACCAATATGGATATTCTGGGCCCCAAGCCCAAGCTGGATTTAAACAATCCCGCCTGGCCCGTCAGCACGACGGTAAACCGCGTTCCCCCCACCAAATACCTGGGCGGCACGGTTACCAATTCCATGATTGGCGACGGATGCATCATCCACCCCAAAGCCAAAATTAAAAACTGCGTCATCAGCGACTCCGTAACCATCGGCGAAGGCGCGGAGCTGGACGGCTGTGTGATTATGGATAACTGCGAAATCAAGGCCGGCGCGAAACTTAAAAAGGTGATTATGGACCGTTTTAATACGATTGCCGCCAAGCAGACTATCGGCCACAATATGGAGGCCGATTCGCAGAAATACTATATAGACCCGTCGGGGATTGTCGTCATCCCGCGCGGAAAGAGCAAGTTTTAACCTAAAGCGCGGCCCGCAAGCCGCGCTTTTTACTTAATACCATGATTAAAACGCTGAAACTTAAAAACCAGGAAGAAATCCTGATTGCGCTGGGTATACAGGACCGCAAGCTCCGCGCGCTGGAAAAGAACTTTAAAGTTACCGTGTTCGTCAAATACGACGAAGACGGCGGCGGCGCATTACTATCCGTCAAAGGCACCAACTCGCGCGTGGACAAAGCCCTCGCCAAACTGCAGAAAGACCTGACGTTAAACGCCGAAAAACGTCCGCTGGATTTGGTAAAAGACACGCTTCCGTTTGCCAACAACGTCGTTTTCCGGCCCGAGCACGCCCGCCCGGTGGAAGCCCGCAGCGAAAACCAGAAAAAATACATTGAAGCCGTATTTGCCAACGACCTCGTCATCTCCTCCGGCCCCGCCGGCACGGGTAAAACCTTTCTGGCCTGTGCGTGCGCTTTGCGCGCGCTGGAGCTCGGAATGACGGAGCGCATCGTGGTAACGCGCCCGATTGTGGAAGCCGGCGAAAAACTCGGCTTCCTGCCCGGAGACATTGAAGAAAAAGTGGACCCGTACCTGCGCCCTATTTACGACGCGTTTTACGCGATGCTCGGCATGGAGCGTTTCAACTCGCTGAAATACAACAACATTTTGGAAATTGTGCCGCTGGCGTATATGCGCGGCCGCACGCTGGAAAAAGCGTTTATTATTTTGGACGAAGCCCAGAACACCCTGCCCGCACAAATGAAAATGTTTCTAACGCGTATGGGCGTAGGGTCTAAAATGATTGTAAACGGGGATTTGTCGCAAATTGATTTACCCAACAAAAAAGAAAGCGGCCTTATCCAGGCCGCCGAAGTGCTGGGCAAGCTGGACAATGTGGCGTTCGTTCAGTTCACCGGCGAAGACGTCGTACGCCATCCGCTGGTAAAAGACATTGTGGCCGCTTACGACAAATGGGATAAAAAACACGCGGCGGGGAAAACCAAATGATTGCGCATATATTTTATAAAACCGATATTCCCCAATACCTGCGCCGAACGGGGCTCTTTAAGGCGGCGTTGGCAAAAGGACTTAAAAAGTTTGCGGACTGGCACGTGGAAGTAAACGTGATTTTTGTGGACGAGGCGGAAATCCTGCGCGTAAACAAAGAATTTTTGAACCATCATTACGTCACGGACGTAATCTCGTTTAACCACGAGCCGCCGCCCTTTGATATGGGCGAGCCGTGGGCGTTTGGCGATATTTTTGTATGCTATCCCGTGGCGCGCCAAAACGCCAAACATTTCGGCCATACCGTATTGCAGGAAATGATGATGTACGTCACGCACGGCGCGCTGCACCTGTCCGGCATGGACGACAACACCCCCGAAGCCCGCGCGGAAATGGACCGGCAGGCCGAACAGATTATCGCTTCCGTACTGGCCAAATAATCCACCGCCCGGCGGCCGTTACACCCTGTGCACTCATTAAAAACCCCCGTTTAAAACGGGGGTTTTCTATCAAACAAAACTACGACAAATTAACTTGGCTTCCCGTTACGGGGCCCCAGGTCTTGCAAAACGCCTGGCCTTTTGCGTTATACCAGCGGCACGCCATCTGCCCGGTTTTTAAATATACAATGGCGTAAATGCTTTCGCGCGGCAGGCGGCTGCATACCGCCAGGGCGTCCGTCCAGGGGCCTCCCGTCGGACGGCAGACAAAGTTTTTCGTCTGCACCGAAGGCACGTAATAATTCACTTTCTCACCGGGGAAATCCAAATCCAGCTTTTCAATATCGGCGGCGTATTCGCCGTTGGCCATATAATATATTTGCTCGGCTTTACCGATGGAAGCCGCCAGCGTCATCGCTTCGGACATACGGCTTTTTTCCACCGCTTTTTCATACTGCGGCAATGCCACCGCCGATAAAATGCCTATGATTAAAACGACCACCAACAGCTCTATTAGCGTAAATCCGAGACTTTTATTCATGGGACATATCCCCCTATTTATATAAGTTGATATCCCCAATTTATCAAAAAAAAAAAAACAAATCAAGGCCTTCCAGGCCCTGGGGCTCTGGCCTGACCAGGGTCTGGCAAGATACGGTACTTTTAGACACTTGGGAGAGAAACATTCAGGGACGTAAGGAACAAAAAGACTGCCGGCCGGTGCTCCTGAAATCTAGTTTTACGCGGCGCGTTTTACAACTCGCTACCCCGCTCAAATAAGTAAAAACATTCTTCCGCCTTGAGGCGTTTTATAAACAGAGCTACGACTTGCATAAAACGGCAAAGCGGACACGACTCCGGGTCAGCCGCCTTGGGGCTCTGGCCTTATCCAGGGCCTGGCAATATACGGTACTTTTAGATACTTGGGAGAGAAACATTCGGGGATATTTCCGGCCGGCAAAAGATAGACCGTCAATTCTCTGATTCGTTACGAAATATCCACCTGGGAGCCGGTTACGGGGCCAAATAATTTACAGATAGACTGCCCTTTAGCCGAATACCAGCGGCAGGTCATTTTGCCCGTTTTTAAATACACAATGGCATATTGCGTGCCGCGCGGAATGCGGTTGCAGGTGGATAAAGCATCCGTCCATACCCCATCTCCCGTCCCGGTTGGACGACAATCAAAATTTTTAGTACGCACACCCGGCGCATAATATGAAATACTTTCCCCCGGGAAATCAAAATCCAATTTACCAATGTCGCCGGCATACTCGCCGTTAGCCATATAATATAGCTGTTCGGCTCTGCCGATGGCGGCTACCAGCGTCATCGCTTCGGAAGCGCGGCTTTTTTCCACCGCTTTTTCGTACTGCGGCAATGCCACAGCCGATAAAATACCTATGATTAAAACGACCACCAACAGCTCTATTAGCGTAAATCCGAAACTTTTCTGCACGGGATATATCCCCCTATTTATATAAGTTGATATTCCCAATTTA
>NZ_CAUDSG010000018.1:0-31895 GCF_958451995.1 Candidatus Avelusimicrobium alvi | reverse complement strand
CCGGCCAATGCCCATAAAATCCAGTTTTACGCGGCGCGTTTTACAACTCGCTACCCCGCTCAAACAAATAAAACGCTTCTCCCGCGTAAAACGGATTTTATAGACGGGCTAAGGCCGGAACCACAACGGCAACAACACGGCTAAGACCTGCATAAAACGACAAAACGGGCGTACCTGCCGGGCAGTCGCGGGGCTCGCTGGCAAGGGCTTCATTCCCGAAGGTTTGGCAGTCCGCAAGAAATATATTTCCCGCGCCTCCCAACAAAAAACGGACTGAAGAATTTTCTTCAGCCCGTTTATAAAAATTACGCCGTCCGCTTATTTCAGTTCGGAAGTGCAGTTGGGGCAGCGGGTGGCTTCCAGCGGGATGTCGGTGCAGCAATAGGGGCATTTTTTCGTCGTGGGAGCGGGGGCGGCTTCTTCTTTGTGTGTGTTTAATTTATTGATGCCTTTAATCAAAAGAAAGATACAAAACGCCACGATTAAAAAGCTGATTACCGCGTTTAAAAACGTACCGATGTTAAGCGTGGTGGCGCCGGCAGCCTGGGCGGCGGCCAAAGAAGCGTACGGCCCTTCCGTCGCGCCTTGTTTAATCACTACAAACCAGTTGGAAAAATCCACCTTGCCCAAAAGCAAACCCAGGGGAGGCATCATAATATCCGCCACCATGGAGTTTACGATCTTTGTAAATGCGCCGCCGATGATGATACCAACCGCCATATCAATCACGCTGCCGCGCATAATAAACTTCTTAAACTCTGCTGCCATATTTTTAATCATGAGGTTCTCCTGTTACTTAATCAGTTTAACCGCTTTTAAAAGCGGCGCATACAAATCGTCCTGCGGCGGATATTTTATTTCGTCCGGGTCCGCCGCGTCGGCAAATTCCACGGGCGCATCCCGCACCAGGCACAGCGGGCGCCGTTCGTCCGCCTCGCCCATCGTCAGCGCGCAGGCGGCGGCCAGCGCGTCGGCCGCGTCCACCAGCGTTACACCCAGTTTCCTGCCGAAAATATCCGGCCTGCCGCGCAAATCTTTCACGCCTTTAAACCCCGCATACGCCACCGCCGCGCCGATAATCCCCGCGCGAAGCGGCAAAATCATACTGTCTGTAATAATCACCCCAAGGTCTCGCACACTCCACGCCGTTTGCAATTGCACGCGCAGTTCCGCCGCGCAGGCGTAACAGTCCGCCGGGAGCAAAATCAGCTTTCCGTCGGCGTTGGACTCGTCAATCCCGGCGTTGGTCATTACCATTCCGTTTTTAATCGTCAGCCACGCAAGCGGCGTTTTTAAAGCCGCGTCGCTTTCGCGTACAATCAGCTCTTCTTTCTGTTCGCGGTTTTTATACGCCGCAGTCAGCCCTTTCCAAAGGCCGACCAGCTTGGAAGAAACCGTCAGCACCGTTTCTTCCGGCACGGAAGGAATATGGCGCACGATAAACGCGGCCAGGTCTTCGCGCTCTTTAAAAACGGCGGTATGTACGGGAGTAATATTCATTCTTCCTCAAACGGGGCCACAAAGCCGGAAAAAACTTCATTCGCGAGAAACAGCCCCTCAAAAGATAATTTTACCTTTTTTCCGTCACGTTCTAAAAGACCGTTTTTAAGATGTTTTTCAATCTCGCGCCCGAAAAAAGCTTCCTGCACGGCAGAAAGTTCCACCCCGTCCAGCTTGCGAAAAGCCAGCATCAAATTTTCCCCTTCGCGTGCTTTGCCTTCCAGTTTTTCGGAAAACTCCACGGCGGATTTCCCCTCTTCCGTCCGGCGGATATACGCGCATACGTCCGCCGTGTTTTGCCGGCGCACGCCGCCCAGGTACGAGGCCGCCGCACTGCCCAGCCCGACGTAATCCCCGTTGTTCCAATAATGGGTATTGTGCTTGGCTTCGCGGCCCGGCAGGGCAAAATTGGAAATCTCGTAATGATGGTATCCGGCGGCGGTCAGCCGCGCGTGCGTTTCTTCCAGCATGCGGCGCATTAACGGCTGGTCGCACACGATTCCGCGCTCAAAAAAAGGAGTGCCTTCTTCAATCTGTAATCCGTACACCGACAAATGTTCCGGCCGAAGCGCCAGGAGCTGTTCCAAACTGCGCAAAAAACCGGCCAGCGTCTGCCCCGGCAGGCCGGCGATTAAATCCACATTGATGTTTTCAAACCCGCCCCGCCGCGCGGCGTTATACGCCGCTAAAAAATCCCGCGCGCTGTGCACACGGCCCAGCGTCTTGAGTTCTTCATCGTTAAAACTTTGCAGGCCGACGCTTAAACGGTTAAAACCCGCGTCTTTTAACACGCGGATTTTTTCGGGGGTCAGGCTTTCGGGGTTGGCTTCCAGCGTACTTTCTTCAAAAGCCGAAACGGCGCCAAAATTCCGGCGGATAAGTTCGCATAAATTCCCCAGTTCTTCGGCGGACAGCAGGCTTGGCGTGCCGCCGCCGACATATAAGGTTTCGCAAATTTTAACGGGAGCGGCCGCGGCCTCTTTGTCCAGGGCGTTTAAATAGGCGGGTATCAAAGACTCCCGCCCGGCGAACGAAGCGAAATCGCAATAATTGCACTTCTGTTTGCAGAACGGGAGGTGGATGTACAAACCGGTTTTCATTATTTTTTATGCTCGGCTTCGTGGTTGAGAAACGCGAAAATAAACGGGTCCAAATCGCCGTCCATCACGGCGTTTATCTGCGAGGTTTCATACCCGCTGCGCAGGTCTTTTACCAGCTGGTACGGCATAAACACATACGAGCGGATTTGATGCCCCCAGGCGATTTCGCCCTTCTGGCCGTAGCGTTTTTCGGCTTCGCCGCGTTTTTTATCCATTTCCATTTCGTAGAGTTTGGCCTTCAGCATTTTCATCGCGGTCTGGCGGTTTTGCAGCTGGCTGCGCTCAATGCGGCAGGACACCACGATGCCCGTGGGAATATGCAGCAGGCGCACGGCCGATTCCACTTTGTTGACGTTCTGCCCGCCGTGGCCGCCCGCGCGGGAGGTTTCCAGCTGGATGTCTTTTTCCGGGATTTCTATATTGATGTCTTCGTCAATATCCGGCAGTACGTCGCACGACGCAAAAGACGTGTGGCGGCGGGCGTTGGCGTCAAACGGGGAAACGCGCACCAGGCGGTGCACGCCGTTTTCGCCTTTTAAATAACCGTAAGCGAACGGGCCTTCCACCATGGCGGAAAGCGTTTTGATGCCGGCTTCGTCGCCGGGCTGCGCGTCCAGCACCGAGAATTTAAACCCGTGCTGTTCGGCCCAGCGCGTGTACATACGCACCAGCATTTGCGCCCAGTCGCACGATTCGGTGCCGCCGGCCCCGGCGTGAATGGTTAAAATGGCGTTTAGCTTGTCGTTCGGGTCCGACAGGCGGATCTCGCCCTCTTTCTGCGCCACGTGTTTTTCGGTATCCTGAAGGGAAGCGGCCAGCGCGGCCAGTTCGTTTTCGTCCTGCATTTCTTTGCAGAGCTCAAACAGGGCGCGGTCGTCTTCTATTTTTTTCCGCAAAACGTGGAACGTTTCAATGGAATTTTTAAGCAAATCAATCTGGCGGCTTACGTCTTTGGCTTTTTTGGTGTCGTTCCAAAACGAAGGCTCCGCCGACTGCGCTTCCAGCGCGGCGAGTTGTGTTTTTTTGCCGGCGATATCGTCAATAGATTCAATCTTGGCGATACGCGCGGAAAGATTTTCCAGCTGTTGTTCTACGTCTTTAAATTCAATGTTATTCATAAGCAAAAACCATCGTGGAAATAAGCAGGGTAAAATACAGCGCCGCGCACAGCCACGCGAACCAGTCCCCCCACTGCGTGTAGAAATTCCGCATCTCTCCCACCGGCAGCGGCACGGCGGAGCGCAGGATTTCGCGCGTAAACAGGCCGGACTGTTTTTCAATGCGGCCGAACGGGTCAATAAACGCCGAGAAGCCCGTATTCGCCGCGCGCAGCACCGGGCGGCCCGTCTCCACCGCGCGCAGTACGTTAACGGCTAAGTGCTGGTACGGGGCGGCGGTGTCAAAAAACCACGCGTCGTTGGTGACGTTGACGAAAAATTTGGCGCCCTGGCGGTTCTGGCTCAGCCACAGCTGCGGATAAATAGATTCGTAGCAAATCGTGCCGCCCACGCTCACGCCGGACAAATCAAGCGGCTTCTGCCCGCGCGGGCCGGGGGTAAATACGCCCAGCTCGCCCAATACCGCCACGTTTTTAAACGCCGCGCGCACCAGGCCTTCCAGCGGGATATATTCGCCGAACGGAACCAGTTTTATTTTGCGGTAGCTTTGCAGTTCGTCGCGGTTGGGGGCCATTAAATACGCGCCCACATATTGTTTGCCGTCTTCCTCCACATTGGAGCCGATAAACTGGTAGGAATCCGTGCGGGTGGCGATATCTTCAAATAAAGTTAAATAGGTTTCGTCCGTCAGCGAGCCGGGCACCGCGCTTTCCGGCCAGACGGTCAGCATTACGTCTTCGCCTTCAAGCGACTGGCCCATTTCCGTCAGGGTGTCCGTAATTTCCGTTTCAAATTCCGGGCTCCATTTTTTGTATTGGTCTATATTGGGCTGGATAAGCGCCGCGTTTAAACTTAAAAGCGGCTGGCCCGGGCGGCCGGAGCGGGAAGGCAACGAATAATGCCCGTACGCATACAGGCTTAAAAATACGGCGGCGGCCAGACACATATGCACCACGCCGTTTTTTACGCCGCGCACGGCAAAAGCCCACCCCAGGCTGGCGCCCGTAAACGCCACGGCAAAACTTACGCCGTACACCCCGGTAAAAGAAGCGATTTGCAGCATCTGCGGCGCGTTCCACTGCGTGTAGCCGAGCATCATCCACGGGAAGCCCAGCCCGTAAAAAGCCAGCGTCTGATGCACCCATTCCCAGGCCACAAAACCGCAGGCCGCCAAAAGCGGGAAAAAATCACCCGTTTTTTTAAGAAAATAACAGCTCCCGCCAAACAGGGCAAACTGCAGGCCCAGCAGGGCCGAAAGCCCCAGCCACGCCGCGGCGGACAGCCCCTGCGAAAGGCCGCCCCCGTGCAAACAGGTGTAATAAATCCAGTAAAAAATGCCGGCGTTGAACAAAACGGCCGTGAACCAGCTGTAGAAAAAAGAAGACCAAAACCCCTTGGTTTTGGTCACTCCCCAAATAAACGGCGCCAGGGCGAACCAGGCCAGCGCGTGGCGGGAAATATTCGGATAGCTGGCGTACACCAGCCACGCCGTCCCCAGCGAACACACCGCCAAAAAGCACCACCGGCCCAGCCCCAACAGCCAGGTTTTCACACGCGCCCCAAACGGTTTTTTCTTTTGGGCGTCCTGTTCGGTAATGCTTTGCCTGAAATCCCGCATACGGCCCCTTAATAAGCTATTTTACAAACGCCTTCCAGGCACACGGCCGCGGCGTCCGGGCTGCACTCCCTTTCCCGGGAAGGCTCCCCTTCCGGGCAGGCCTTAGCCACCAGGTTGGATTGCAGTTTATTGAAATCCAGCGTATATTGCGCGTTAATGGCCACCACGCCTTCCGGCCCCACCAGACAGCCGCACGGGTCCTGGTCTACGATGATACAGTCCTCGTTCACTTCGCAGCGGAACATCCGGCGCACCTTGGCTTTGGCGGCGGAAGCCTGCGCAGCTTTTTGCTGCTGGGCTTCTTTGGCGGCCATTTCCTCGGCGCTGAGCGAAGGAAGCGACACTTCAATCGGTTTGTCTTTGCTTAAAAATACGGGAATAAGCCCCAGCGCGCCCAAGGCGCACACCAGGAGCACCAACTCCTTTATTTTTTTCATAAATTGGCTCCGCAGCACTTCTTATATTTCTTGCCGCTTCCGCACGGGCACGGGTCGTTGCGCCCGATATTTTTGGGCGCGGGAGCGTTCCGGTCCGGGTTTTTGGCGGCGGCCGCCTGCGCGCGCTCGGCCGGGGTGCGGCGGGGCGGCAGCTGGAGGCGGAAAATATAGCTGACCATCAAATCGCGTACGCGGTTAAGCATAGACGAATACAGCTTGTACGATTCTTTCTGATACTCAATAAGCGGGTCCTTCTGGGCGTAGCCGCGCAGGCTGACGCTGTTTTGCAGCTGGTCCAGCTCGTACAGGTTTTGTTTCCACGCATTGTCAATAATTTGCAGCAAAAGCATCCGCTCAATTTCGGCGAAGTTAATGCCCTGCTCGGTAAAATACAACACGCGGGCGTGATACAAATCTTTCACCTGGGCCATAATTTCGTCCACCAGCGCGTCGTGGGATTTGCGGCCCGCGTTTTCGGCGGTGTATTTGAAATCGGCCGGGAAGAGGTTGCGCAGGTTGACGTTTAACGCCTCAAAATCCGTCTGCTGCGGGTGGGACGGATGATAGTATTTTTCCACCAGTTCGTCCACCACTTCTTCCATCATCTGCATGGATTTTTCGGTCATATTTTCGCCGTCCAAAATCGCGTTGCGCAGGCCGTAGATGGCGGTGCGCTGCTGGTTCATCACTTTATCGTAATCCAGCAGCTGTTTGCGGATGTCAAAGTTGCGGCCTTCCACCATGCGCTGGGCGCCCTCAATCTGGCGCGTCATCAGGCGCGATTCAATGGCTTCGCCCTCTTTCATACCCAGCGTATTTAAAACGGAAGCGATTTTTGTGGTGTTGGCGAACAGACGCATCAGTTCGTCGTCCAGCGAAATGTAAAAGCGGGAACAGCCGGGGTCTCCCTGGCGGGCGCAGCGGCCGCGCAGCTGGTTGTCAATACGGCGCGACTCGTGCCGCTCGCTGCCGATAACGTGCAGGCCGCCCAGCTCCACAATCTGCGCCTGTTCGTCCGGGTCCGCCGGGCTTCCGCCGAGCACAATGTCCGTACCGCGGCCGGCCATATTGGTGGCGATGGTAACGGCGCCTTTGCGGCCCGCCTGGCTGATGATTTGCGCTTCCATCTCGTGATATTTGGCGTTTAACACTTTATGCGGAATGCCTTTGGCGCGCAGCATATGGCTGAGCTTTTCCGACTTTTCAATAGAGCGCGTACCCACCAGCACGGGGGTGCCTTTCTTCCAAAGCTCTTCCACTTCTTCCACGATGGCCGCGAATTTTTCGCGCTCCGTCAGATAGACGAGGTCCGGGAAGTCTTTGCGTTTGGAAGGGCGGTTGGGGCGGATTTCCACGACGTCTAACTTATAAATCTGCCAGAACTCGTTGGCTTCGGTCATGGCGGTGCCCGTCATGCCGGAGAGTTTTTTATACAGTTTAAAAAAGTTCTGGAACGTGATGGTGGCCAGCGTCTGGTTTTCTTCTTTAATTTGCAGGCCTTCTTTGGCTTCCACGGCCTGGTGCAGTCCGTCGCTCCAGCGGCGGCCCGGCATCAGGCGGCCGGTAAATTCGTCCACGATGATGACTTCGCCGTCTTTAATTACATAATCCACGTCGCGCTCGTACAGATGATGCGCGCGCAGGGCCTGGTTGATGTGATGCACCCATTCGGATTCCACATCGTTGTAAAGGTTGGCCACGTTTAAGAATTTTTCGGCCTTGGCGATACCCGTTTCGGTCAGCGTGGCGGTGTGGGCTTTTTCGTCAATAATGGCGTCCACGCCTTCGTCCAATTTCGTGCCTTCGTATTTGGCTTTTACTTCGTCTTTTTCCGTAATCAGACGCACTTTCAGCGCCGGAATCAGGCGGTTGACGATATAGTATTTGTCCGTGCTTTGCTCGGACGGACCGGAAATAATAAGCGGGGTGCGGGCTTCGTCAATTAAAATGGAGTCCACTTCGTCCACGATACAATAGTTCAGCGGACGCAGGACGCGGTCCTCGCGGTTGATGACCATATTGTCGCGCAGGTAGTCAAAGCCCAGCTCGTTATTGGTAACGTAGGTGATGTCTTTGGCGTACATTTCGCGGCGGCCGGCGTTGTCCATATCGTGGTTGATGTAGCCTACGGTGAGACCTAAAAATTCGTGAATCGGGCCCATCCATTCGCGGTCGCGGCGGGCGAGGTAATCGTTGACGGTTACCACATGCACGCCCTTCCCGGTCAGACCGTTTAAGTAGGAGGGCAGTACGGCCACCAGCGTTTTACCTTCACCGGTGCCCATCTCGGCGATTTTGCCCTGATGCAATACAATGCCGCCCAGCATCTGCACGTCGTACGGGCGCAGGCCGATGACGCGCTGGGCCGCCAGACGCACCACCGCAAAAGCTTCGGGCAGCAGCTGGTCCAGCGTTTCGCCCTGGGCCAGGCGGTTTTTAAATTCCTGGGTTTTGGCTTTTAACTGTTCGTCCGATAATTTTTCAAACTCGGCGGTGAATTTGTTGGCGTCGTCTACGTAATGTTGGATTTTTTTAAGGTCGCGTTCGCTTTTGGTACCAAAAACTTTGTCAATAACGGTTCTAATCATAGCAATATGTTCCTTTGAATAAATAAAATGAGGTAAACTGAGGCGCGGCGGGGCGGCTCCGCAGGACGCGGAGCGGGAACATTATTTGGCAACCGGTTTTTTATTTTTGGTTTTTACTTGCAGGTTTTTCGTCTGGCTGACTTGTTTGGAAGAAGCCTCTTGCATACGCGCGCGTTCCGCTTCCAGCTTTTCGGCGATGCTCCGGTCCGTCTCCGCCACGTAAACGTCCACGGCGGAGAGGATTTGCGCGCCCGCGTCTTTTTTAAGCGATTTGATTTCCGTTTTGAGGGCTTTTATTTTTTCCTTCAGCACGGCTTCGCGCGCTTGGCGGGCTTCTTTGGAAAGGGTTTTGTTTTTGCGCAGTTCTTTGAGCTGGGCTTCGTATTCGTCAATCTGGTATTCGCGCAGCTGGACGGTGACCGCCCAGATGTTCTGGAAAACCGGCGTAAGCTCCCGGCGGAAATGCAGGACGGCCGAAGAGAGGTCCAGCCCGCTCATCTGCGAGAGCAGCACCGCTTCTTCGTAATTCACCGCCAGGGCTTTTAAGCGGATGGAATTGTCAAAATTGCGCGCAAGAGCGATGAGTTCGTAGCGGTTCTCTTCCGTTTCCGGAGCGTTGTAGGAGGCCAACAGGCCTTCCAGCACCGCGTTGTAATCCGCGTTTTGCCGTGCGTTTTCCAACACGGCGGGATTGTACTGCGAAAAGATGTCCAGCACTTTTTCGCGGTTATAATGCCCGGCGTCCGCCTGCGCGTACAGGGCAGACGACATGGCCAGTGTGGCTAAGATGAAAAGACTCCGTCTCATAGGCTCCCCCTAAAACTCTTTCTTTTATTTTGCTATTTATAACGCCTCTAGTCAAGGCCTTCCAGGCCTTGGGGTGCTGGCCTCAACCAGGGTTAAAGCTGGAAATGGTGCTATCAGTTAGATGGGAACAACAAAAAGGGTATGCCGCCTGCAGGGTCCGCCCCTCCCTTATCTTGACGGTATCATCCGACTAATAGAGCCACACTATTAAACAATGTCGCCAAGTACCGTAAAGCGAGCCCCGATAAGCCGCTCGCAGAGTGCCGGGGGCAGGCAACCTGGCCTCAACCAGGGTTAAAGCTGGAAACGGTGCTATCAGTTAGATGGGAACAACAAAGGGGGTATGCACCCGTCTGGCAGGAGCCGGCCCGGAGGGTCCGCCCCTCCCGTATCCAGGCGGGTACATCCAACTAATGGAGCCACCCTATTAAACAAGGTTGCCAAGTACCGTAAAATCTGCCGGGCAGGCAAGGCGGGCGGCGTATTCCTTGAGGTCAGGAGGCGTATTCCTTGCGAAAAGTTCCGGCAAAGTGCTATACTAAATTTTGTCAGATTTAAGGATTTTTGCCTCTATGGTGTGTAGAACACCCGTGGGTTTTGGTTTCGGCTGAAACACTGGTGAGAGCTAGAGGCAGAAAGTCCGCGTTCTTCCGCGCCTTCGGGCGCGGAAGGGGCGGCTTCTTTTAGGCGGCTCTCACCCCTATTAGAAGTCCGCCCTTTTGCTTTCAGACGGACTTCCGGCAACCGCTAAAAGAGGTCCGTTTGCTTTCCGCGCTGCGGCGCGGAGGGGCGGCTTCTTTTAGAATGGTTGGCTCCACCTATCAGAAGTCCGCCCTTTTTATTTTCGTACGGCAGCGCGCGGGCGGCGAGGAAAACTATGCCCCAAAACGAGGATATTTTTGCCCTGCTCGCGCAAGCCGACGCCCACTACCACGCGCTGGAGCAGCTCCTGCCGCGCCTGCGTTTTGCACACCCTTATTATCACGTAAAAGCCGATTTTTTACTGCAGGACGTACGCCTGCACCGCGTTATTTTGCACGTACTGGGCGAAAATTTTTCCGCCCGCAAGCCGCGCCGCCTGCGCCGGAAAAAAACCGCCGCCAAATAAATTTCACCAGGCGGATACCCTTACCCCCGTTATCCGCCGCCCCGGGCCGCCGGTTCCCGCCCGGGGTTTTTTGCGCCGCAAAAACATTCCCCGGCGTAGGCGGGGGCTTTCACAACATACAAAAAACCCGGAACAGAAATCCTGTTCCGGGTATATGTAAAAGGAGTTGCTTTTAGCGGGCGGCGGTGCGGAAGAAGTTGCCTTTCACGTTGCGCGCCAGCTGCACGCGGCCCAGCGTTTTATCCGCCTGTACGATGATGTTTTTATCGTTCGGTTTAATCAGTCCGTCCGCCGAGCCGAAAATATCGCCCTGTTTCACCACGCCCAGCTGGCCGTGGCTGTTGATTTGCACTTCCAGCTTTAAGGCTCCGTCCAGGCTGGCGGCCAGCAAGTCGGCCTCGCCCATGGAAAATTCAAGCGGGAACTTCGGGTTCACCACGCGTTTGATGGCCACCGGCACGTCCGCCTCGTTCTTGACGATGATGGCGCAGGAATTATTGTCCGCTTCGGCCATACGCGCCAAACGCTCCGGCACGTTTACCGTACCCGAGATGTTAAAACGTCCTTCGCTGACGGTGCGGGCCAGGCAGAACACACACAGCGCCATGCTGGCAACCGCGGCAGCGGCTAAAATCTTTTTCATATTTATATTGTACCCTTTTCCATCCGCTTTTGGCAAGCGGACCCCACAGCCTTATTTACAGTATAGGCGCCCCTTGCTTTTTTTCAAGCCCAAGGGGCAAAAAAGGGAGACTCCGCCGCGGCAGAGCCTCCCTTTTGTCCGGCAAAGCTTATTGTTTAAAGAAGCCCCACAGGTTGGCGTTGTACACCCAGCCTTTGCACTGGCCGTCTTTGGCGTTGGCCGGATCGTCTACCACCTGAATCCAGTTGCCTTTTTTGGCCAGGTATTTAAACGGGTAGCCCTTTTCCACGGTGCAGACAATGTCGGCGCTGGCGGAAGGGGATTTGCGCACGTTTAAATCCACCTTGGCGGACATTCCGCCGGCGGGGCTTAACAAGTCGGCCGAGATCCAGCCGTTGAAACCTTCAAAATCTTTCACGAGCACCCAGCTCTTGTCTTCATTGGTTTTTACCATGATGACCGGGGTGTATCTCCAGGCGTACCATTTAATGGCGCATTTCGTACCGGCGCACGCGCGGATATTGGCTCTTTTGGCGTTTACGCTGGCATATTTCTGGGCAAAAACGGGCGCGCTGACAAACAGCATAAGCGTGAGTAAAGCGGCTAATTTTTTCATATACCTTCGTCTCCTGTATGTAAGTGCATAAAAGTCTACCCAAAAAGTATAGCAATACTCCCCGGGACTTTGCAAGTTTTTCTTGCCCCCGGCCGCGCGCGCCGCCCCGCCAAAAAAGCTATAATAAAGTAACTTTACACCTTTTGGAGAACGATTATGAAAGAACAAGTGCAAGCTGTTATTAACGACATCCGCCCCATCCTTCAGTCCGACGGCGGCGACATTGAACTCATCGGCGTGGACGAAAAAACCGGCATCGTTACCGTGGGCCTGCGCGGCCGCTGCGGCGGCTGCCCGCACGCGCAGATGACCTTACAGGCCGTGGTGGAAAAGAAAATCAAAGAACTGGTCCCCGGCGTAACCGCGGTTGAACGCGTATAAAATGCCCAAGGTTGACCTGCACACCCATTCCGACTTTTCGGACGGCACCTGCTCGCCGGAGGAAGTGGTTCATGCCGCATTAAAAAGCGGCGCCGGCGTGTACGCGCTGACGGACCACGACACCACCGACGGCGTGCGCCGCGCCGAAGCCGTGTGCCGGGAACACCGCATTTTATTCACGCCCGGGGTGGAAATCAGCACCCGGGAGCACGACCACCTGCATTTTACCGGATATAACCTGAACCTGAACGACAAAGCCTTCCAGAATTTTTTGGCCCAAAACCGCCAGAACCGCCGGGAACGCATCCGCCAAATCATCCGCCAGCTGGCCCAGGCCGGCGTGGACATTACGGACGAGGATGTTTTTTCCCGCGCGCCCAACACCGTTTCGCGCGCCCACGTGGCCGACGCGTTAAAAGCCAAAAAAATCGTTTCCAGCCGCCAGGAAGGCTTCCGGCGTTACCTCGTGCCCGGCCAGCCGGGCTATGTACCTTCCGCCGGGGTAACCGCCATTGAAGCCATCCGGCACATCAAGCGCGCGGGCGGCATAGCCGTCATCGCGCATCCGGGCATTGTGGCCGAACACTGGAACTTTCCAGCCTGGACCGAAGCCGGGCTGGACGGCGTGGAAGTTTTCTACCCCGCCCATACTTTTACTATGAAGCAGGACCTGCTGGCCATCACGCGCAAATACGGGCTGCTGGCCACCGCCGGGTCGGACTATCACGGCCCCCAAGGCGGGCGCAACAGCACGCCGGGCATGCAAATCCCCCAGCCGCATTACGACAAACTGCTCCGTAAACTGTTTAACCAATAAAAATGATTCTAAGACCTAAACTGCTGACGCTTCTACAAAACCGCCCCGAGGAATTTACTTCCAAACGGATTGCCAAAGATTTAAGCGCGGGCCTGGTGGTGGCCTGCGTGGCGCTGCCGCTGTCCATCGCGCTCGCCATCGCCTCCGGCGTAACCCCCGAAAAGGGCTTGATTACCGCCGTGGTGGCCGGATTTATTATTTCGCTTTTGGGCGGGAGCCGGGTGCAAATCGGCGGACCGACGGGGGCGTTTGTCGTCATCGTCTACGGCATTATACAGGAGTTCGGCCTGGCCGGACTGCTGACCGCCACGCTGATGGCCGGCGTGTTTTTAATGCTGATGGGCCTCTTGAAATTCGGCGCGTTTATTAAATTTATCCCCTACCCCGTCACCACCGGCTTTACCAGCGGGATTGCCGTCGTGCTGTTTTCCACCCAGATGAACGATTTTTTCGGCCTGGGCCTGCAAAATATCCCCAGCGATTTCTTCGCCAAGTGGGACGTGTACCTCCACCACCTGGCCGCCTTTAACCCGCAGACGCTGGCCGTCGGCCTTTTAACGCTGGCTATTATTATTTTCTGGCCTAAAAAATGGCGCGCGTTTCCGGGGTCTTTGGCGGCGTTAATCATCACCACGCTGCTCGTCAAATTCGCCCGGCTGGACGTGGCCACCATCACCTCCACCTTCGGGCAGGTGGACGGCACGCTGGTTATGCCGCATATGCCCGGGGAAATCAGCTTTGAAACGGTGCGCAAGCTCCTCCCGCCCGCGTTTACCATCGCGTTCCTGGCGGGTATTGAAAGCCTGCTTTCCGCCGTGGTGGCCGACGGTATGATCGGCAAAAAACACCGCTCCAACATGGAGCTGGTGGCCACCGGCGCGGCCAATGTGGCTTCCGCGCTGTTCGGCGGGCTGCCCGCCACCGGCGCGATAGCGCGCACCGCCACCAATATAGAAAACGGCGGACGCACCCCGGTTGCCGGGATGGCGCATTCCGTCTTTCTGCTGATTATGATGGTGTGCCTGATGAAATATATCGGCCTTATTCCGATGACGTCGCTCGCCGCCATTTTGTTTTTAGTCGCCTACCGCATGAGCGACTGGCGTTCGTTTACCGCGCTTTTTAAAGCGCCGGCCAGCGACATCGCCGTCCTGCTTACCACCTTCACCCTAACCGTGGTGGAAGACCTGGTGGTGGCGATTGAGTTCGGCCTCGTGCTGGCGGCGGTGCTGTTTATGAAGCGTATGGCCGACGTCTACCAAATCAAAAATACCGACGATGATATTTTTGACGAAGTGCGCCGCAAAGACGATATAGACAGCAAAATCATCGCCCGGCACGTAAGCGTGTACGAAATCAACGGACCGTTCTTTTTCGGCGCGGCCAATAAGTTTTTAGACAGCCTGGAAAACCATAAAGACTGCAAAGTGCTTATCCTGCGTATGCGCAGCGTGCCCGCCATTGACGCCACGGGCTTCCACGCGCTGGAGCGTATTTACGCGCGCTGCCAGAAAGACGGCGTACAGCTGATTTTGTCGCACGTGCAAAAACACGTATTTAAGACGCTTGAAAAATACGGATTCGTGCATAAAATAGGCGAGGACCACATCTGCAAAAACATAGACGCGTCTTTAATGCGCGCGGAGTCCATCGTCAGCGGACGGCAGCATTTTATGGAATAAAACCCTCTGTAAACCAAACCGGGCGCACCGTAAAGATGCGCCCGGTTTTTTGTTACCCTTGGCTTGTTCCCCTGAAAATTTCCGGCCGGAACACGCCGGGTTTACGACAACAGCGGCGGATAAAAAAGACCCCGGGGAAACATCGCCGGGGTCTTTATCAAACAAAACGTATTTTATTGGGCGGATGCGGCGTCATCCAAATTGCCCGGATGGTTATTGTTGCCGCGTTTAAAAAGCTTTTTAACGCCGGCCCATAACCGTTTGCTTTCGTATTTTACGCCCTGCACCAGCGTGGACTTGGCCATCATGGCCGGCGTCAGGATTAAGCTGGCGGCCAGCGCGCCGCCCGCATACACCAGGGACGCCGGGTCAAAGCCCGTTACGGAGGCCAGATACCCCGCCGGAATCGCGCCGATACCGCCCAGGGCCATCGTCAGCGCCAGGATGGAAGAAAGTTCGCGGTTCTGTTTGGGGTAGCGGTTCATAATATAATCGTACATTTGGGTAAAGAAGTTGCCTACGCCAAAGCTGGCTATGGCCGCGCCGGAAATCATCTGCGCCACGCTCCCGCCCGCGGTGGCCATAATACCCGTTCCCAGAGCGGACAGGCCGGAGCAGAGGATATACATCGTATCCGCGCTGATGCGGCGGCTGATGACGTTGCCGCCCAGGCGGCCCATAATCAGCGGCACGTACAGCGAGCAGGCCACCAGGAAGTTCGCAAATTCGCCTTCTTTAATCAACTCTTTCATGGTGGTGGAGAAAGCGCTGGAAATGACGAACTCGTGCACGGTGGCCAGCGTCATGGCGCTTGCCAGGGCCGTTACGCCCGGCGCTTTGAGCATTTTGAACATATTGCCCAGCGTATTTTCCTGCACCGAAAGCGAGGCGCGCACCTGGTCGGTTAAATCTTGGGCGCGTTCCGCCGGCACCTGATACCGGCTGATTAATTGGGACTGCAAATCCGCCAGCAGGGAAGCTTTGGCCTTGTCGTACAAAACGGATTTCTTTTTAGACGGATCCAGCTTCATATCCGCAAACACCAGGGCGTCCAGCGAATCTTTAAACCCGCGCGCCACATCGTCCACCAGCGTATGGGAAACCTTCCCCTCCGCCCCGGCCAGCACACGCACGCCGGCGTCCAGCGTGTTTTGCAGCATTTGCTGGCTTTGGATCAGATTTTTGGCGGAATATGCGTCGCGCAGTTTGGCGCGCCACACTTTCCACGCCACCGTGCCGCTGTAGACGGCGTAAATCGGGAAGCTGATGGAGTAGTCCAGCCCCAAATCCACTCCCGTAACCCAGCGGATGCCGCGGTTAATCAGATACGGGGAGGCCAAAAAGGCCAGCGTGCCGACGTTCTTATATACAAAGCTGAGGTTGTAGAGCACCACGTCTTTCAGGCTTACATCCGATTTTTTGGTAAAAAATTCGTGCAGGCGTCTGCCCATGCGCTCAAAGCCCTGTTTTTCAACGGCGGTGAATTCGGTTTCCGATTTTTTAACGGCTTCTTTCGCCGCGTCTAAAATAGCTTCGCCGCGGTTGGCGCGGATAAGCATATTGGAAACCAGCTGTTTTAAAATGCTGGAGCCGCTCATCAGGAACAAGGCCGCGATGAACATACCCTTGGAAACGGGACCCAGCGTCAGTCCTTCCACAAACCCGTAGAAGCCGCCCGCGCTGGCAAGCGCACCGGCGGCGGTGGACATCGCCAACGAGAGCACCATCAGTTTCTTTTCGCCGTATTTTTTAAGCACCGGCGTTAAAAGCGAAGCCAGGCCGGGCAGAATATAGTTGATGGTGAACATCATGCTGTTGGCGGTGTTGACGTTCATGTCCAGCGCGTTGTTGACCACCGGCCCCATCGTTTTGCCCAGGCTGACGTTGGTCAGCGACGCGTCGCGTATAATCAAATCCGCGCGGTTTTGCGTGGGGTGGACGGAGACGTTAAAAACCGTCGGACTGCAGCTCAAAATTTCCACAAAATTGCCGATTTGGTTCTTCGGCAGGCGTACGTAAAAATTGGACAGGGCGACCGGCTCCCGGCTGCCGGGGGTCAACATGCCGAAGCCGCCGTTTTCCATAATCACAAGGCGCGTATCCGGCGAAAAACTTTTAACCGGCACGTCCACTTCCAGCGGCAGCTTTTCGGAGGTGGCAAGATCATATACCGGCAGGGTCATTGTTTTATACGCCACGTCCGGCGTGCTTTCCAGTTTCAAGCTGAACTTGCTAAGCCCCGCCGCGCTGATTAAATCGGCCAGCGCGCCCACCTGGTTGGACTGCAGGCGCATATAGAAGTGGGACATCCGCAGCGGCTCCTGTTCCTGGTTGCGCAGTTCGGCGATGTAGCCGTTTTTAAATTCGGGCGTAACCGCAAACGCAATACGGTTGTAGCCTTTCACGCGGAAGCGGTTGCTGATTTCCAAATTGACCGGTAAAATGCGTTCCACGCCGCTCTGGTCCACCAAAGTCAGCTTGAACCCGGTTTCGGACACCGGCACCGGGCCGAATTCGTTGCCGCTGATGACTTCATCGGCCGACGCGGGCACTTCGGGCGAACGCAGGTTTTTATATACTGCGCGGATTTGGGTGTCATCATGCAGGCCGGGCTCTTCGTACGGGGCGACGGGTTCCGGCCGGCGGAAGCGGTTGCGTATCCAGGAAGCCGCTTTTTTGAACATTTTGCCCATTTCCGGGATGGGCAGCCCGCTGTAGAGCATACCGGACGCGGAAGAAGAAGCGGCGGGCGTGTTCTTGGCGAAAAATTGTACCGTTTTTTGCTGCAGCTGCGTTTGCGCGGCCGGAGCGGCGGCCGTTTCCGCCGCGGGTTCGGCGCCCGTCCCGGCAGGGACGGACATCGGGGAAAGGGACAAGTCGGCGCCCGCCAGCGTTACTTCCGGCAGTTCTACGGACAGCGCGGGAACGGACTCCCGTACGGGCTGAGCCGCCGGGCGGACGGCGGGTTTAACGGACCCCAGGGCCAGCCACGCTTCGGTGGCCTGGCGGGAAACGTCGGCGTTTAAACCGTTGGGCGGGCAGCCCGATTTCAGAAATCCGGATAATTCGGCGGGAACTTGCGCCGGCTGAGCCGCGGGCAGCGCGCTGATTTCAACGGGCAGGCCCTGCTCTTTGGCAAAGGCCGAAAGCTCCGTCCAGAACGCGCCTTCGGGTTTGGCCAGCGCGGCCAGCGCGGAAAGTTCTTTATAAGCGCCCTGGCGCAGCAAGCCGCGCGCCGCGATGACGGCGGCGGAGTCTTTAAAAACGCTTTGGGAAGCTTGTTTGTAAAACTGGAGAAGCGCGGCGGCGTCGGCTTTGGAGCCTAACAGACCCAGGGCCCCCGCATCGGCCAATGCGCCGTGGCACTGCAAAACGGCGGAATAGGCGGAATGGTTTTTATCGGCCAGTACGCGCAGGACGGAAGCCAGACCCCCCTCGGGCAGCCGGGCAAAAGCATCAGAAGCGGCGACGATATCGCCGCGGTAGAATTTAACGGCTTGGGCGATTTGGTCCGCCGTGGCGCCGCCTTTTAAGGAAAGCGTTACAAATTCGTTGCGCAAAAGCCCCGCGCGGAAAGCGGGATTGGAATGGGTTAAAATACGGGCGGCCAGGCCTTCCACCTCGCCGGCTTTGACTAAAGCGCGGATATCGTTGCCGGTCAGGGCCAGCTGCTGCTGGATGGTGCGGTCCACCGCCAGGCGTAAATCGGAAGAAGCAACGGAGGAAACCGCGGGAACACCGGAAACCAGCGGCACGGAAGACGCGGAAGAGGAGAAACGGGTGGCGGCAGCGACGGACGGGCTGGCGGAAATACCCTGTTTAACCGCTCCTTCCAGCAGTTGTTTGCCGGTGCGGCCGGCGGCGGCTTCGGCGCCGCTTTGCACCACACCCTTAACCACTTGGCGGCCCGCAGGGATGAGCTGCGCCAGCGACGGGGTAACGCTGCTGACCAAAATACTTACGCTTAATAACAGCGACAGTAATGTTTTCATAATTTCTCCTCTATTAAATTATTCAAAATGCCACGGTAAAAAAATAGGGCCAAAAGACCTAGATGAATTCGGTTTTTGGCCCTATATGAAAATGGGACTGATTGACACTGCAGATAAATGGAATAGGAAACGGCTTGGATATTTCTGAAAACTTGAAGGAAAAGGGAAGGGACAAGAGAGGCGGAATTAAGGAAAACGGCCGTGTACCCCGCCGTCTGCGGTTTTAACCGCTGGGGCAAGCACTGGCACGCAAATTTTTGCATTCTGGCGCAGTACATTCAAAGGCTCCTTTTATCCGTCTCCATATATATTTTAGTAAACTTGGCGGGACCGGGCAACCGGATAAAAGGCCCATTTTAACACTAGGCCTTTTACATTATATGCCGTCGGGGCATAAAAAAGCCCGGGGCTTAATGGGCCGCCGGGAAGAGTGTTTTTATAAAAATGTCAATCGGACAGTTTGGCTTTTAACGCCCGCGCCACGCAGGCAGGCACCAGCGGGGACACATCCGCCCCGTAACGCACCGCTTCGCGCACCGCCGACGAACTTAAAAACCCGTATTCGGCCCGCGCCGGCAGGAATACCGTCTCCGCCTGCGAATAGAAAAGTTTATTGTAATGCGCGTTTAACAGTTCATGTTCCAAATCCGGCGCGCCGCGCAGACCGCGCACCAACACGCGCAGGTTATTGGCTTTCAAATAATCGGTCAGCAGGCCCCGGGCGTGCTCCACCCGAATTCCCCGTTCCCCTTTAAACGCTTCCTGCAAGAGGGCCAGCCGTTCCGCTTCGTCAAACAGCGGCCGCTTGCATCCGTTGCCAATCAGCAACACGACAACCGAGCCAAACACGTCGCGCGCGCGGCGGGCTACGTCCATATGTCCGTTGGTTACGGGGTCAAAACTTCCTGCATAAACGGCGGGAATATCGGTCATTTCTGCTCCTGCGGCCCGTGCGGGGGCCTTCTATATTATGGTATCATAATTTTATGATAAAAAATCCGTTTAAGGACGAAATCTATTTGCGCCGCACCCATCCGCACACGCCCGATTTGCGCGACGAATACTTCCGCGACCAAACGAAAATCATCCATTCCCTGCCGTTTCGGCGTTTAAAACACAAAACGCAGGTGTTTTTTGCACCCAATAACGACCATATCTGCACCCGCATAGAACACGTACTGCACGTGGCCACCATCGCGGCCACCATCTGCCGGGGCCTGAATAAAAGCGGGAACTGGGAACTCAGCGAGGATATGGCCTACGCCATCGGCCTCGGGCACGACATCGGCCACGCGCCGTTCGGCCACGAAGGGGAGCGCGCGATTGACGCGTGCCTGCGCCCCCACCGCTTTTTGCATGAACTCAACAGCTACCGCGTGGTGGAGCACCTGGCCAACTACGGCGAAGGATTAAACCTGACGTTTGCCGTGAAAGACGGCATCATCTGCCACTGCGGGGAAGACTTTGCCAACAACCGGCTCCGTCCCGCAAACAAACCAAACGATTTGGAACAAATCACCGGGCGCAACCAAATGCCTTCCACATACGAAGGATGCATTGTGCGCCTGTCGGACAAAATCGCCTACCTGGGGCGCGATATTGAAGACGCCATCAAGGCGGACCTTATCACCACGGCGGATATCCCCCGGCACGTGCGCGAAGAAATCGGCACGTCCAACGGCGAAATCATCAACACGCTCACGCTGGACCTGATTAACCACTCCAAGGACCGCGACTGCATCGGTTTTTCGGACGATAAATTCGGCCTGATTTCCGAACTGCGCACCTTTAATTACGAACGCATTTACCACAACGAGCAAATGCGCCAGCGCAAAGAAACCATTGATAAATGTATCCGCGATTTGTTTGACTACTTCCGCGTGATTTTTAAACGTTACGGTTTTGATTACGACGCCTACGCCCAAGAAGGCAAACAAACCGCGCGCGGATTCGCCAATTATATGAAATCCATGAAAAACGTCTACCGCGAAGATCCGTCCCAAATAGACACCGTCATCGCCGACTACATCGCCGGGATGACGGACTCGTTTGCCCTCGGGGTGATGGAAGACGTCATTCTGCCCAACTCCATTAAGTTCTTCAGCTAAGCTGGCCGTTACGCAACAAACCCGGACAGAGGCCCTGTCCGGGTTTTTGCTTTATAAATGGAACACCTCCGGGGGGGTGCCGGAGGTGTGGGGGTATGAGAAGGACAGGGGAATAAATTATAAATAAGAGGCGTTTTCGTGAAAGAACGCGATGACTTTTTCCATCCCCGGGGCGGAAGCATTGTCCCGCGCGGCCTGGGCGATGGTGCGGCCGCTGGCGTCTTTGCTCATTTCGGCCACGGCGGCGGCTTCGGTTTTGGCCACTTCGGCCACCAGCCCGCCTTTGTTTAATTTGAATTTCACGTTCATCATTTTGTCATACAAATCCGTGTACGGAAAGGCGACGGCAAACGTGTCCGCGCGGCCGTAGCTGATTTGCGCATGCACCGGGGTTTCGCCCTGATTGTTGCGCTGGTTCATCATCTGGCGGATTTTAATTTTGTAATCGCTTGGATAAAAATGACGCACCACGCGGGCCAGGGCCTGGAAAGTCTGCGCGTTGCGCGCCACGTGGAAAACATTGTTGCCGTTTTTGCCGGTTCTGAGCACAAACGCGCCCGAAGGGGCCTGTTTTTCAAATCTCAAAATCGCGTTGACGTCGCCGTTCTGCGCGGCGGTGAAAACGGGCGTGTCGCCAAATTCGTTTTCCTTGTTCAGGTCCTGCGCGGACAGGGCGCGGGTCAAGTATTCGTGCACCATTTGCTGGCGGCGTTCCTGACGCGCGGCAAAGTCCGGCTCGGCGTGAACCGCCGTAACCAGTAAGCAGACAAATAAAATAAAAAGAATGTTTTTCATAATTACCTCTTACTTAAGTATCCCTTTTTAAGGCATTATTTACGAGGGTCTTTGGACCCATTTTTAAGGGAATTTGGACCTAGGCCTTTTTAGGCCCTGCCGGGCCGGGCGCGCGGAAAAAGACACCACCCTCCGGAGGTTCCCGTTACAAAGGCGGTTTTACAAAAGAAAAGACCCGGAACATTTGTTCCGGGTCTTTCTAAATGGAGCGGGCGAAGAGAATCGAACTCTCGTCTCAACCTTGGCAAGGTCGCGTTCTACCATTGAACCACGCCCGCAAAATCTTTGTTTACCTTCAACACTAAAATTATAACAAATTTACACCGCAGCGTTCAAGCTATTTTTTAACAGCCTTGGCGGAACGCGCCGCCGCAGGTTTTGCCTGTGCGGGCTGGGCGGCAGACTCGGCGGAGCCGGCCAGCAGCACCGGCGCGATTTTTTTAAGGTACGGGTTTTCCAGCACCGCCACGCGCACGTGGGGATTTTGCTGAAGCTCTTTTAAATACGGGTTGGCCGCAATAATGCGCGCGGCTTCCTGCGGACGGTCCCGGAAGTACTTGACGGCTTTGCTGATGAGCAAATAACTCATAAACCGGCTGCCCGCCACACTGCGCACCATTTTTTCATCGGCCAGCACGCTTTTAATCGTATCGCTTTCAAAAAATTCTTCCATCGCGTTTTTGTCTTCGCTAAACGCCAGCAGCAGCTGCGGGTCCTCCAGCAGGGGGGCCACGTCGTTGCGGTTTAAAAAAGCCTGAATCATCGTATCGTTGGAAAGCAGATAGCGCATCAAATCCGGGTCGGTCAGGTTGGAGGCGAAGTTGGTCGTCAGCGCCCACGGGGCCGCGCCGATAATTTCATAATTTTTAGGCGTAAACGCCTTGTAGTTAAACCGGCTGATAATAGGCAGCGTGGAACCCAGGTTGCTCACCGCCACGTTGCGGTCCTGCCCTTCCTGCACCTGCACGTACGTTACGCCCGTATTGGGGTTAAATTCGGCTTCCGCCACCGCCAGGCCTTTTACCTGTTCCGGGTCCAGGGCGGCGGTTAAATTGTCCGCGCGTTTTTTGGCGGAAAGAATCACCACCAGCGTAACCAGCACCAGCGCCACGACGGAAATCCCCACCGCGGTCAGGAGCATATCCTGCGTTTTTTTGGCCGCCTGGGCCGCGGCCTCGGGTGCGGCTTCTTTACGCGCGGCCTGCTTGGTCTTGCGGTATTTGGCGGGATTACGCAAAAGCTTCATCAGTTCTTCTTTCTTCATACGCTTATTGTAACAAATCGGACGGTTTTTTCAGTCCCCTATATCAAGTATAATTTAATTATATGAAATCTTATACGCAATATCTAACCGTTTGCACGGACAAACGCTATCAAATCGTCAACATTACGCCGCAGGTGGAAGAAGCGCTGGAAAAAAGCGGCATACAGGAAGGGCTGTGCCTGGTGAACTCCATGCATATTACGTCCAGCGTGTTTATCAACGACAACGAACGCGGCCTGCACGCCGATTTTCTGCGCTGGACCGAACAGCTCGCCCCGTACGGCGCGGACAAATACCAGCATAACCTGACCGGGGAGGACAACGGCGACGCTCACTTAAAACGCACGCTTCTCGGGCGCGAAGTGGTGGTAGCCGTAACCAAGGGACGGCTGGATTTTGGCCCGTGGGAAACCATTTTTTACGGCGAATTTGACGGACAGCGCAACAAGCGGATTTTAATTAAAATCATCGGAGAATAATATGAAAAAAACCATTTTTTACCACGATACGGACTGCGGCAACGTGGTGTATTACGCCAACTATTTAAAATTTTTTGAAGAAGCCCGCACGCTTTATATGGCCGAAAAAGGCTTCTCGGTGCCGGCGCTGATGGCGCGCGGTTTATATTTTGTGGTGGCCCGGCAGGAAGTGGAATACAAATATCCCGTACGCTACGCGGACGTGATTGACGTATCCACCAAAGTGCTTGAGGTGTCGGACATTAAAATCGTGTTTGAAAACATCATCACCAACCAAAACGGCCGGCTGTGCACCAAAGGCAAAACCACGCTGGTGTGCGTAAACCAGGCGGGTATGCCCTCCGCTATGGGCCCCGAAGTGAAAGCCGCCATGGCGCCCGCCGCATAAGCTTTACACACAACACATTATCCGCAAAAAACGGGACCTTTTAACAAGGTCCCGTTTCATCATAAAATATCCGCCAAACAATCAAACGATTTTTTTCTCGTCCTCTTTTACTTTGGCGATTTCCTTATCCAGCTTGGCGGCCAGCCGTTTTAAAACGGTCTGCGCGTTCTTTTTCCATTCTTTAAACGCGCGCAGTTCGCTTTCGGTTTCTTTCAGCTTTTCCACGCCGTCTTCCAGCGCGCGCACGCGCGCCTTCAGCGCGGCGTTCTCGCCCTGCAAATCCTTCTGCCGGGCCAGCGTCTGCGACACCAAAAGTTCCAGCTGTTTAAGTTTTTCCTGCATATTATCTCAGCTCGGCCCCCACCTGCGCGCGCAGCTGTTCCACAATACGGTTGAACGCTTCGTCCGTTTCCTTATCCTTCAGCGTCCGCTCCGGGTTGGAGAACGCCAGCGAAAACGTAACGCTCTTTTTGCCCGCTTCCAGGTGTTCGCCCTGGTACAGGTCAATTAAGTGATACGCCAGATTCACGTCAAGCGGCGTCTTTTCCAGCGCGCTGACAACAGCCGCGTACGAAACGCCCGCGTCCACCACGACGGACAAATCGCGCAAAGACGGCGGAAGGACCGCTACGTCTTTGGCGGGTTTAAAATCCTGCGCGGAGAAAGCTTTTTCAATCAGTTTGGTAGCAAATTCAAACGCCCACACGTCCTGCGTTTTAATGCCCGAGGCTTTGAGCGTAAGCGGATGCAGTTTGCCGAACAAACCGATTACTTTGCCGCCGAGCACAATGTCCATGCAAATTTTGGGATGCATATACACCGGGGCCGTTTTGGACGGCACGAACGACACGCCTTCCACTCCGCCCAGGAGCGCCTGCATCAGCCCTTTTAACCAGTAAAAATCCACCGGGCGTTCCGGCGCGCCGAAGAATTTTTCCTGCTCCAGCGTGCCGCTCAGCACGCCGGACACGGCATACCCTTCCACCGGGAAGCCCTTCACGGACTGGAACGTTTTGGTCGTTTCAAACAGCGCCAGGTTGCTGTTGCCGAAACGCAAATTGCTTTCCACGTTTTTAAGCAAAGAGGGCAGCAGCGTCGGGCGCAGATAATCCCATCCCTGCGCCAGCGCATTTTTAATTTTGATGCAGAACTTGGGGTCAAAACCAAACGTTTTTAATTCTTTCTCGCCCAAAAAATCAATGTTTTTGCATTCGCAGAACCCCGCGCCGATTAACGCGCCGGCGAACTGTTTGCCGATGTCAATGCCTTTCGGATTATCGGCAAACGACAGGCTGGCCTTGGTTTCGCTGACGGGAATCATATCATAGCCGGCAAAACGCGCGGCTTCTTCGGCCAGGTCCCACTTGTGGTTTAAATCGCGGCGGTGCGCGGGCGCTTTAAACGTCCATTTGTCGCCGTCCGCATGGAACTCGGCGGCCAGGCGCGAGAAAATTTCTTTTAAGCGTTCTTCCGGGATGTCCGCCCCCAGAATGGAATTAATTTCCGCCGGGGTGAACGCAACCGCCGGGTTTTCGTATTTCACGGGATAAACGTCGTTTACTTCCGAGGCGGTGCCGCCGCAGATTTGCGTGAACAAATCGGTTGCGCGGCGCATGGCCAGGGTAACGCCCTCAATATCCGTGCCGCGTTCAAAACGCTGGGACGAATCGGACGAAATCGCAAATTTTTTGACCGTCTTGTTCACGGTCGGCGGGTTAAAATACGCCACTTCAATAAAAATATCCTGCGTGTCTTCTTTAATCCCGCTGTTCAGCCCGCCCATAATGCCGGCCAGCGCGGTGGCTTTTTTCCCGTCCGCAATCATCAGGCAGGCGTTGTTTAACGTCAGCTCCCGGCCGCCCAGCACGGTGAATTTTTCGCCTTCTTCGGCGTTGCGCACGATGATTTTATCGCCTTCCACTTCGCGCAAATCAAACGCGTGAAGCGGGTTGCCCAGCTCAAACATCACATAGTTGGTTACGTCCACCAGCGCGTTTTTCGGGTTCAGACCCATGGCGGCCAGACGCTGTTTCATCCACTCCGGCGATTCGGCGTTTTTCACGCCGCGGATAATCCGGCCCGTGTAACGCGGGCAGCCTTCCGGGTTTTGAATCTCAATCTCCAAAGATTTCCCTTCGCCTTTGATTTCTTTTACTTCCGGCAGTTTGACGGGCTTGTTTAACAGCGCGCCCAATTCGCGCGCCACGCCCAGGTGGGACAGCAAATCCGGCCGGTTGGACGTAATTTCCAAATCAAACAAAGAATCCGGCTTGCCGTAAAGCGCGGAGACGTCCGTGCCGAGTTCCAGGCTGTCATCCAGCACCATAATGCCCCGTGCGCGGGTTTGCGTCAGGCCCAGCTCGTCGGACGAGCAAATCATTCCCTCCGATTCCACGCCGCGGATGACGGCGGGCTTTAGCACTTCTTTGCCCAGCCGCGCCCCTACGCGCGCCAGCGGCACTTTCTGCCCCACGGCCACATTCGGCGCGCCGCACACCACGCGCTGCGTTTTGCCGCCGCCCAGGTCCAGCGTTACCAAATGCAGGTGGTCGGAATTGGGGTGGTCTTCAATCTTAACGATTTGGGCCACGTTTACGCCTTCAAAGTCCGCGCCCGTGGTTTCCACGGAGGCGACTTCAATGCCCAGATCGGTCAGCTTTTTAACCAGCTCTTCGGGAGTCAGGTCAATGTCAATAAAATCTTTCAGCCAGGAATAAAGTATCTTCATTTGTCAAAATCCTTAGAATTGTTTGAGTACGCGCAAATCGTTTTCGTAAAACGTGCGGATGTCTTTGATGTTCAGCATCATCATCGCCAGGCGTTCCACGCCCATGCCGAACGCGTAGCCGCTGTATTCTTCGGGGTCAATGCCGCAGTTGCGAAGCACGTTGGGGTGCACCACGCCGGCGCCCAGCATTTCAATCCAGCCGCTGCCCTTGCATACATTACAGCCTTTGCCCTGGCAGAATACGCATTTTACGTCCACTTCCACGCTGGGTTCCGTGAACGGGAAGAACGACGGGCGGAAGCGGATTTCGGCCTTGTTGCCGAATAAGCCTTTCATAAAGGCGGACAAATCGCTCTTGAGGTCGGCCAGGCTGACGTGTTTATCCACATACAGCCCTTCAATTTGATGGAACACGGGGCTGTGGGTGGCGTCCAGGCTGTCGTTTCTAAATACGCGGCCGGGGGCCATAATGCGCAGCGGCGGTTTGTGTTTTTCCATATACCGGCTTTGCACATTGGACGTATGCGTGCGCAGTACAAGCGGCATTTTGCCGTCCACAAAAAACGTATCCTGCGCGTCGCGCGCCGGGTGGTGGAGCGGGATGTTGAGCAAATCAAAATTGTGTTTTTCATCTTCCACCCACGGACCTTCGGCCCACTCAAAGCCCAGGCGGGAGAGAATAGACGTCATACGGTCCTGCGCCACGGAAAGCGGATGGCGGTGGCCTTTGGCCACGGGATAGCCGGGGAGGGTTAAATCCAAATCGGTTTTGTTGAGCTCGTCGTTGATTTCTTTGGCGGCAAAAAACTCGGTTTTTTCGTCCAGCGCCGCAGTAAGAGACGCTTTTAACGCATTGCCCAGCGGGCCGGCTTCTTTCTTTTCTTCAATGGAAAAATCTTTCAGGCCTTTTAAAAGTTCGGTAAGCGCGCCTTTGCGCCCCAGGGCGGCCACGCGCAATTCTTCCACGGCGGCCAAATCGGCGGCTTGGCCGATTTTGGTCTTATATTCCTGCTCAATAGCTAAGCAGGCGGATTTAAATTCGGTGATAGTCATATATCTTATTATAGTATTTTAGGCGGCTGTATAGGGAAAATTCCCCGTTTTGAACGGTTTTTCCCCCCCTTTTTCCGCGTTCGCCCGGCTGTTTGCCGTAATTCGCCCCTCAGCCCGGGCAGCGAGTTTTTTGTTACTTTTTGCCGATGCAAAAAGTAAGAAGACTCTTTGGCTTCTTTTTGTTCCCACAAAAAAAGAGGGAAAAAAGTTACAATACTTTATATGCCAAAAGACATTGTACAAGTGGAAATAAAGCGCATTGCTCTGGATATAGAATCCTCGGGCCTGGGGATGGTGGAACTGGCCGATTTGGCCGCTTCCGTAGAAAAATATATGCAAAAACTCCAGGAAGAGGGGGAAATTGACACGCTGAAACAAGCCCTGATGGCCGCCCTGCACTTTGCCGCGCGGGCGTACCTGCAAACCCAAAACGAAGGCGGCAAGCGGCAGGAAGAAGAATCCCGCGTGGACGACCTGATTTTAAAACTTAAATCCGCCCTGGATGCGCCGCACAAATAAATTTTATGGAACTGGACGAAGAACAAACCGCCATCCCGCTGGCCGCGCGCCAGGCGCCGAAAAAACTGGAAGATTTTGCCGGACAGCCGCATTTGCTGGGGCCGGGCAAAATGCTGCGGCGTTTATTGGAAGCGGATATGATTAAATCCGCCGTCTTCTTCGGCCCGCCGGGCTGCGGCAAAACCGCCACGGCGCGGTATATCGCGTCGCGCACGCAGGCGTACACCGTGGAGCTCAACGCGGCCGCCGCCGGCGTGGCGGACATCAAAAAAGTGCTGGCCGAAGCGCGCGACCGCGCACGCACCCCGACATTTGACCAAAAACGCACCCTGGTGATTTTGGATGAAATCCACCACTTTAACAAAACCCAGCAGGACGTACTTCTGCCGTCCGTGGAAAAAGGCGACATAATCCTCATCGGCATTACGACCGAAAACCCGTATTTCTACATCAACACCGCGCTTCTGTCGCGCTTTTCCGTATTTGAATTTAAAGCGCTGGCAGACGCGGACCTGCTTAAAATTTTAACCCGCGCCGCCGAAAAAGAAAAAGCCCGAATTGACGAAGACGCCGCGGAATACTTCATCACCCAGGCCAACGGAGACAGCCGCAAAATGCTAAACGCCGCGGAACTGGCGTTCGTTACCACCAAGCCGGGCAAAGACAATTTAAAACATATTGACCTGGATACCGCCAAAGAGTGCATCCAGCGGCGGCATTTAAATTACGACAAAAAAGGCGACGAACATTACGACATCATTTCCGCTTTCATTAAATCTATGCGCGGCTCGGACCCGGACGCCGCCGTCTACTGGCTGGCCCGTATGCTGGAAAGCGGGGAAGACCCGCGCTTTATCGCCCGGCGCATTTTAATCTGCGCCAGCGAAGACGTAGGCCTTGCCGAACCCGCCGCCCTGATGATTGCCCAGGCCGCTTTCAACGCCGCCGAAGTGCTGGGGATGCCCGAAGTGCGCATCCCTCTCGCCCACGCCGCCATTTACGTAGCCTGCTGCCCCAAAAGCAATTCCGCCTATAACGCCGTAAACGCGGCCCTGCAGGAAGTGCGCGAAGGCAAATACCGCCCGGTGCCGGACCACCTGCGCTCCGGCGGGAAAAACCGCGGCTACAAATACGCGCACGAATTTCCAAACCACTACGTCAAACAGCTTTATATGCCTTCCCCCGTCCGTTTTTTTGAACCCGGCACGCTGGGCAAAGAAGCCGCGCTGGTTGAACGCCTGAAAAAAATCAAAGGAGAATAAATGGAGCCCGAAGCGCCGTTTAGAGGCCAGGTTTTTACCGTTACCGCCATTACACTCGCCGTCAAACAAATGATGGAAGGGGTATTCCGCGACGTGTTTGTGGAAGGCGAAGTGAGCAATCTGCGCGAGGCCTCCAGCGGGCACGTGTATTTTGATTTAAAAGACCGCGAGGCCCTGCTTTCCGCCGTGATGTTTAAATGGGACGCGCGCAAATACGCGTTTGAACTCCAAGAAGGGGTGCAGGTGCGCGTGTGGGGCAGCCTGTCCTGCTATGCTAAGCAGGGGCGGTATCAAATCGTCGTCAAAACGGCGGAAGCGCTGGCCAAGGGCAATTTGTTTTTGGAATTTGAAAAACTCAAAAAGAAACTGGAAGCCGAAGGCCTGTTCGCCCCCGAACATAAAAAAGAAATCCCGGCCTATCCCCAGCGCATCGGCGTGGTAACTTCCCCCACCGGCGCGGCCGTGCGCGATATTTTATCCGTCTTAAAACGCCGCAGTCCGCATTTGGAAGTAATCGTGGCGCCGGTGCTGGTGCAGGGGGACGAGGCCGCGCCGCAAATCGCGCAGGCGATAGAAGATTTAAACCGTTTTAAACCAGCGGTGGACGTACTGCTCGTCGGCCGCGGTGGCGGAAGCATAGAAGATTTGTGGGCGTTTAACGAAGAAATTGTCGCGCGCGCCATTTTTAAAAGCAACATCCCGGTTATTTCCTGCGTGGGGCACGAGGTGGATTTTACCATCGCCGATTTTGTGGCCGATTTGCGCGCCCCCACCCCCTCCGCCGCGGCGGAACTGGTGGTGCAAAACTCGCAGAATACGCAGGAGTATATCGCCCAGCTCCAAAAGAGGTTGCTGCAATCGGTCAGCCTGTTTTACGAACGCGCCAAACGACGCTTTGATTTGGCCGCAAACAGCCGCGTGCTTACGCACCCCGAAACGCTGACGCAGGCCAAAGAGCAGGAACTGGACGATTTAACCGCCGCGCTGGATGCGGCGTGGAAAGACAAACTGGCGTCGTTTACGCACCGTTTTTCGCTGGCCAAAAACCAGCTTTCGGCCCTGGGGCCGCAGGCCGTTTTAAAGCGCGGCTACAGCATTACCCGCAGTGCGGACGGCTCCGTCATCAGCCGCGTGGGGCAGACGCAGCCGGGCCAAACCGTTTACATCCAGGTGCAGGACGGTATGATACATTCCGAAGTAAAGTGAGGCATTATGGCAAGCAAGTTTAATTTTGAAAAACAACTTTCGCGCTTGGAAGAAATCGTCGCCAAGCTGGAAGAAGAACAGACCGATTTGGACGCGTCCGTCAAACTGTTTGAGGAAGGGGTGGCGCTATCAAAAGAGTTGTCGCAAAAGCTGGAAACGGTAAAATTTAAAGTGGAAGAACTGAAAAAGAAAGGCGCGGAACTCATCACCCAGCCGTTTGACACGGAACTGGCCGAGGAAACGGATGGCGAATAAAAAACTGCGCCTGGATATGGCGCTGGTGGAAAAAGGCTTCTTCCAAAGCCGCAACCGCGCGCAGGCTTCTATTATGGCGGGGGAAGTGCTGGTAAACGGCGAGCCCGACACCCGCGCCGACCGCACCGTCCTGCCCGAAGACGTGATTGCGCTTAAAGAAAAATCCTGCCCCTATGTGTCGCGCGGCGGGCTGAAACTGGCCGGCGCGCTGAAAGCCTGGAACATTGATATCCAAAACAAAGTATGCGTGGACATCGGCGTAGCCACGGGCGGATTTTCGGACTGTATGATTCAGGCCGGCGCCAAAGACGTGTACGGCGTGGACGTGGGCAAAGGCCAGCTGGCCGACGAGATGCGCCGCTATAAAAATTTTCATTTTAAACCCGAAACCAACGCGCGTTATATGACGGCGGATTTATTTGACGAGGCCCCGCAGTTTGCGGCGGTGGACGTGTCTTTCATTTCGCTTACGATGATTATGGAACCGCTGTTTAAAGTAATGGCGCCGCAGGCGGAAATTGTATTTTTAATTAAACCGCAGTTTGAACTCACGCCCAAGCAGGTGCCGCACGGAATCGTCAAAACCGACGAAAACCGCCAACTCGCCATTCGGCGCGTACAGGATTTTTTTGAAGAACATTTAAAAGAAAAATATGGCGGCGCATCGGGCGAAGTAATGGAAAGCCCCATCAAAGGCACGCACGGGAACATTGAGTATTTATGGCACGTGAAACTAAATAAGCCTGCGTAAGATAACAATTAAAAACCCGCGTTCCGGCGGGTTTTTAATTTAAAGAAAACGCTTATGGGTTCAGCCGGTACACCGTTACCGCGCCGCCTTTCATACCGCCTTCCGAACCGCTGCCAAATACCGTCCCGCCCATACTTTTACACACGCGGTTGGCTACCACATCATTCTGCACCGCCAGACACCATATCATTCCTGCGTGCGGGCCATGATCCAGTCCCAACTGGTAGCCCAGCCGCGCCTGGCCTTCTTTGCCGGAGTAGCCGCCTACATTGTATAGGCCGGGCGTGTTCGTCAGCATATTAAACCACGAATCCGGGCATGACACGTGCCCGACGGCTTTTTCCGTGCACCCCGGCAGGCCGTCAATGGCCAGCGTGGAGGCTTCGTCTTTATATTCGCCGTTTGCCATATAATACACTTCGGCCGAATCCTTGAGTGATTTGACCATCGGCATTACTTTTGCCAGACGTGCTTTTTCCACCGCTACCTCATACTGCGGCAGCGCGACAGCCGCCAAAATACCTATAATTAAAACGACTACCAACAGCTCTATAAGCGTAAATCCGAGGTTTTTCTGCACGGGATATATCCCCCTATTTATATAAGTTGATATCCCCAATTTATCAAAAAAAAAAAACAAATCAAGGCCTTCCAGGCCCTGGAGCTCTGGCCTGGCCAGG
>NZ_CAUDSG010000017.1:0-33887 GCF_958451995.1 Candidatus Avelusimicrobium alvi | reverse complement strand
GTGTAACCTAAACCGAACCCCCAGCCTAGCTGGGGGTTTTCACAACATACAAAAAACCCCGCCGGCTCGGCGGGGTTTGTAAACACGCAAAAGCTGTCAGACGGCGTAAGTAAATATCTTGCTTTCATACGGTTTTAAGTTGAGCTCGCAGCCCTGGGAAAGCATTTCCGGCGTAACAGTTATTTTCTGGCCGGTCAGTTCCTCCACAATCCCGTTGCCGGAGCCGTACACCCCTTTCATGGACAAACGCCCTTTGGCCGGTGCGCCGCTGTAGTTAATCACAATCAGCTTGCCCGTATTCATTTGTTTCCACTGCCAGGCCAGGATATTGCGGTTGGTGTCGTTGCCCATTTCGGCCGGAGCCACGTCGCGCAAAGACCACTGCCCGCCGTGGAAAGCCGGGTCCGACGCAATACGCAGGAGGTTGGTGTAATACTCCAGCACCTCTTTGTTTTCCTGGAAATCGTCGTTGATGTACTGAATCGGCATACGCGCCGGGCGCCCAAGCAGCTGGAACAGATGGAACATACGCGCGCCGGGCAGGGTGGCGATGATGGTGCTGGCCGCCAGCGATTTTTCTTTTCCGAACGCTTTTAAGCTTTCTTCCTCGTCGTGATTGGCCGTAAAGCGGATGGAACGCATCTGAAACAGGTGTTCCGCGCCCAGGTGACCTTTGATGTTTTCCGGATTGGAAAAGCGCAGCCGGTCGTAGAGCACTTTATCGTACGTGTAATCAAACCCCAGTTCCTGAATATCCCATTCCAGGCCCCAATACACTTCGGCAATAAAAATAAATTCGGGGTGTTTTTCATGCACGGCCGTCAGGGCTTCGCGCCAAAATTCTTCTTTGGGCAGCGTACCGCCGATAAATTCCCACCACGTGTCGCGGTGGACTTTGCTCAGCATCAGCATCGCCATATCGCAGCGCACGCCGTCGCACAAATTGGCGACGCGCTCCAGATTGGCCAGCATAAATTCGCGCGTTTTGGGATTAAAATAATTCAGCTGGGCGGTATCCGTCCACGGCGCAAAATACGGGTCGCGTCCGTGCGCGATATACACGCCGTTCGCGTTTTTAAAAAACCAGTCTTTGTGCGCGTGCGGCTCCTGCGTGCCGGTGTTGATGTATAAATCGGGATCGGAAGTGACGGTCGGGCTGTCAATGGCCGTATGATTGCCCACAAAGTCCAACAGCAGACTGATTCCTAACCCGTTGAGCTGGGCGCGCAGCGCGGCCAGTGCGGCGTTGCCGCCAAACACATCATCCACTTCGTATTCGTACACGGCGTACGGCGAGGCGGTGATGTCTTCCGGTTTGAAATCGGGTTTAATGGCGCGGATTTGGTCCTGTATTTCTTTGTTTTCCCGCGCGATTTTCTGCGCGGACGGACTCAGTTTCCATACCCCCATAAACCAAATGGCGTCAAACCCTGCTTCTTTGACCTGATTCCACTGTTCCTGCGGAATGTCGGCCAACGTGAAGCGACGCCCATACTGCGTTTCCAGGCGTTTGAGCCAGGAACGCGTATTGATTTCTAAAATATGCGGATTTGTCCTCATAACGTATTTCCCCTATTATTTTTATAGCACTTTACGGGACGGTTGTAAACCTTTTTTTACCGCGCGGTAACCAACCGGGGTTTACACGGGTTTATCCCCCTTTTTCGGCCGGACACAAACACACGGGCGGGCACAAAAAACTTCCGCCCCCAAAGCAGGAGGCGGAAGTAAATTTCAGGACGGAAGAACAACTTTATTTGGCTTCTTCTTCCACCTCGCACGCCTCTTCCTCTTTAACGACCGGAGCGATGCGGGCGATTTTGTCCCCTTCTTCCAGCTTCGCCAGCGTAACGCCCTGGGCGTTGCGGCTGACGGAGCGGATGTCGGCGCAGCGGACGCGGATGGTCATCCCTTTTTCGGTAACGATCATCAGGTCTTTGCTTTCGTCCACCAGCTTAATGCCGACGACGGAGCCGTTCCGGGCGCTCGTTTTAATGGTGATGACGCCCATCCCGCCGCGGTTCTGGCGTTTGTATTCGCTGAACTCGGTGCGTTTGCCGAAGCCGTTTTCGCAGACGGACAGCACGTCCGGCTGGGGCTGGTCCGACGGCGCATGTTCCATACCCACCACTACGTCGCCCTGGGCCAGGTTGATGGCGCGCACGCCTTTGGCCGGGCGGCCCATGCAGCGCACCTGGTTTTCGTCAAACCGGATGGATTTGCCGTTTTTCGTGGCTACGATAATGTCGGACTTGCCGTAGGTGGTTTGTACGCCCACCAGCACGTCGCCTTCTTCCAGGCCGATGGCGATAATGCCCGAGCGGCGGATATTGGCAAACTCGCAGAGTTCCACGCGTTTGATGCTGCCGAAGCGGGTGCACATCGTGAGATACGTGTTATCACAGTGTTTGGGGTCAAAGTCTTCTATCGCCACGGCGGAGGTTACTTTTTCTTCGCCGGTCAGCTGCAGAAGGTTTACAATCGCTTTGCCCTTGGACATGCGGTTTCCTTCCGGAATTTCAAACGCCCGCAGGGCGAACACGCGGCCGCGGTTGGTAAACATCAAAATCGTAGCGTGAGACGAAGTGATAAAGAGGTGTTCCATAAAGTCTTCTTCCTTCGTTTTGCTGCCGATGATGCCTTTTCCGCCGCGGTTCTGGCTCTTGTAGGTGGAAAGCGGAATGCGTTTGGCGTAACCGTCGTTGGAAATGGTGATGACGACGTCCTCTTTCTCAATCAAATCTTCCATAGAGAAGTCCGTCATATCGGCGCCGATTTCGGTGCGGCGGGGATCGCCGTAGTCTTTTTTCAGTTCCTGGAGCTCTTCCACAATAATGTCCAAAATGCGCTGGGGGTTGCCCAGAATAGACTGGAGCTCTTCAATCAGTTTCAACAGGTCTTTGCGCTCGTTTTCAATCGCGAGGGCGGACAGCTGCGTCAGCTGGTGCAGGCGCATATCCAGAATGGCCTGGGCCTGTACCTCGGACAGCGAAAAACGCGTCATCAACGTAAATTTGGCTTCGGTCGGGTCTTTGGCTTTGCGGATGATGGCAACCACTTCGTCCATATTCGCAATCGCGATCAATAAGCCGTTTAAGATGTGTTCGCGTTTCTGCGCTTTGTTTAAATCAAATTTCGTGCGGTTGGTAACAATTTCGCGGCGGTGCTTTACATAGGCTTTCATCACTTCTTTCAGCGAAAGCACGCGCGGGCGGCCGTCCACAATCGCCAGCATATTGACGGGGAAAGACGTCTGCAGCTGGGTGTGTTTATACAAATGGTTCAGCACCACCTGGGCGTTGCCGTCGCGTTTTACTTCAATTACCAGGCGCATGCCGCGTCTGTCCGACTCGTCGCGGATGTCGGAAATATCGGTGACTTTTTTATCGCGCACCAGCGCCACGATGCTCTCAATCAGCGACGTTTTGTTCACCTGGTACGGAATGGCGGTAACGATAATGGCTTCGCGGCCGTTTTTGCGTTCTTCAATTTCCGTGGTGGCCTGCACCTTTACGCTTCCGTGGCCGGTTTCAAAGTATTCGTAAATGCCTTTGGTGCCGCGGATGATGGCGCCGGTCGGAAAGTCGGGCCCCTTGATGATTTTCATCATATCCTTGGTGGAAATATCGGGGTTTTGGATGTAGGCGATGATGCCGTCGCACACTTCGCCCAGGTTATGGGTCGGAATATTGGTGGCCATACCTACCGCGATACCGGACGAACCGTTGACGAGCAGCGCGGGCAGTTTGGCCGGCAGCACGGAGGGTTCGGTTAAGGATCCGTCGTAGTTGGGAATCATTTTGACGGTGTCTTTATCCAAATCGCCCAGCATTTCTTCGGAAATGCGCTGCAGGCGGCACTCGGTGTAACGCATGGCGGCGGCAGAGTCTCCGTCAATAGAACCGAAGTTACCCTGGCCGTCAATTAACGGTTTTCTAAGGGAAAAGTCCTGCACCATACGCACAAGCGTATCGTACACGGCGATGTCGCCGTGCGGGTGGTATTTACCCAGCACGTCGCCCACCACACGGGCGGATTTTTTGTAGGCTTTGTTATATTTCAAGCCCATTTCGTTCATGGAATACAACACGCGGCGGTGTACGGGTTTTAAGCCGTCGCGCACGTCGGGCAGGGCGCGCCCGACGATAACGCTCATCGCGTAGTCAATGTAATACGAACGCATTTCTCCCGCGATGTCGCGCTGTTGGATATCGCCGAACAAGTCCACGTTGGCGTTTTGGGCTTGGGGCTGGTTGTTCATTTCTTCGCTCATTAAAAATATCTCCTGATACGGATAAATCGTTTCCGCGCCGGGGTTGGTTAAACGCCCCGGGCGCGGTGGGTTAAATGTCCAAGTTCTTTACTTCCAGGGCGTGGGACTGGATGAAGTCGCGGCGCGGTTCCACGCGGTCGCCCATCAGCATGGTGAACGCCTGTTCGGTGTCGGCCGCGTCGTTGATTTTTACCTGGATAAGTTTGCGTTTGGCCGGATCCATCGTGGTTTCCCACAGTTGTTCGGGGTTCATTTCACCGAGACCTTTGTAGCGCTGGATGCTCGCGCCCGCGGAAGCGGCTTCTTTTACCGCCTGCAAGAGTTCCGCCAGGCTGTACACCAGTTCATCCGTTTTGCCGTTGTTTACTTTAAACAGCGGGTTAATGCGGTCCTTTTCGCTTTGGATGACGGGATACTGCGCGAAGGTAAAGCCGAAAGCTTCCATCTTCTTTTCATCGGCCAGCAGTTTGCCGAATTCAAACAGGCTCTGGTGTTCGGGAATCAGGCTGTCGTTGCTGACGGCGGACACGTCCACGCCGTCGGCCGCGAGTTCTTCGCGTTTTTCCTGCATATACTGGTCTTCGTACTCGCGGTATTCCTGTTCCGCATAGAAGTAGCGGAACCCGCCGCTTTTGAGCGGAATGCGGTATACCGGCACTTTGCCTTCGGACAGAAACGCCATAAAATCGGCCAGCGTAATATTCTTAATTTCCAGCTTGCCCAAAATGTCTTCCACGTCGCGCAGAATTTTAAGCAGGTCTTTTAACTGCTCCGCGTTCAGGGCTTCGTTTTTCTTGACGTCGGTTACCGTAACGGTGGCCAGGCCTTCTCTCATCAGCCACTGCTGCATTTGGTCTTCCGTCTGCAAATACTGTTCCATTTTGCCTTTTTTCACTTTATAAAGCGGCGGCTGCGCCAAATAAATGTGTCCGCCGTCAATCAACGGTTTCAACTGGCGGTAGAAGAACGTTAAAAGCAGGGTGGAAATGTGCTGTCCGTCCACATCGGCATCAGCCATCAGGATGATTTTGTGGTAGCGGAGTTTGGAAATATCAAAACCGCCGTCCCCTTCGCCGACCCCGGTGCCCACCGCGGCAATCAGGTCGCGCACGGTGTCGCTGGAGAGAATTTTCACCAGCGGGGCTTTTTCCACGTTTAAAATTTTACCGCGCAGCGGCAAAATGGCCTGGAACACGCGGTCGCGCCCCTGTTTGGCCGAACCGCCGGCCGAGTCGCCTTCTACGAGGAAAAGCTCGCACTTGGCCGAATCGCGTTCCTGGCAGTCCGCCAGTTTGCCGGGCAGTCCCCCCCCTTCTAGCGCGCCTTTGCGGCGGGTTAAATCGCGCGCTTTGCGGGCGGCTTCGCGGGCCACGGCGGCGCCGACGCATTTTTCGCAGATGGCGCGGGCCGTTTTGGGGTTTTCTTCAAAAAAGGTGGACAGCGTTTCGCCCACCACGGAGCGAACGATGCCTTCCACTTCCGAGTTGCCGAGTTTGGTTTTGGTCTGGCCTTCAAACTGCGGGTGCGGAATTTTGACGGACAAGACGGCGGTTAAGCCTTCTTTGATATCGTCGCCGCCCACGGAAATGTCTTTGTGTTTGGAAAGATTGTTGTTCTTGATGTATTCGTTGATGATACGCGTTAAAGAGCTTCTGAAACCGCTTAAATGCGTACCGCCTTCAATCGTGTGGATGTTGTTGACGAACGAAAACACGTTTTCGGAATAGCTTTCGTTGTACTGGATGGCAAACGAAATATAATTATCCCCCACTTCCTTGGTCAGGTAAATGGGTTCCGGATTAATGACGGTTTTGTTCGTGTTTAAATACTTTACAAACTGCGCGATGCCGCCTTCAAAGTGGAAGGTAACGGTTTGATTGTCTTCTTTGCGCTCGTCGGTGTAAATAATTTTTACGCCCGCGTTTAAAAACGCGAGTTCGCGCAGGCGGTTGCCGATGGTTTCATACGAAAAAGCCAGCTCGCCGAAAATTTCTTTATCGGCGTGGAAGGTTACTTTCGTACCGTGTTCATTCGTATCGCCTACGATTTTTACGGCTTCTTCGGGTTTGCCGCGGTGGTAGCACTGATAATAGACGTGGCCGTCTTTTCTTACTTCCACTTCCATCGTTTCGGAAAGCGCGTTGACGCAGGATACGCCCACGCCGTGCAGACCGCCGGACACTTTATAGGCGCCGCTGTCAAACTTACCGCCGGCGTGCAGTACGGTCATCACGACTTCCAGGGCGGATTTATTGCGAAGTTTGGGGTCCTTGGCGTTTTTCATCGGGTCCACGGGAATACCGCGGCCGTCGTCCTGGATGGAGCAGGTCATATCGTCTTTAATCGTAACGGTAATGGTGGTGGCGCCGCCGGCCAAAATTTCGTCCACGGAGTTATCCACCACTTCATACACCAGGTGGTGCAGGCCGGGAAGCCCGGTGGAGCCAATGTACATGGCCGGGCGTTTGCGGACCGCTTCCAACCCTTCTAAAACGGTAATTTTGGAAGAATCGTAATCCTTCTCTTTCTGTTCGTCAGTCATTCAAAACTCCTTAGTGAAAATACTTCTAAAAAAATACAAAACTACTGAATTTCTATTTTGCCAATCCACGGCTCGTCAAAATGTTTATTAAGTTCCGTAATCAGCTGGCGGCGGCGCGCGATCAGTTCGTTCCGCGCCACCGAAATTTTTACCTGCACGTAGAGCGTATCTTCTTTAACAGCCTTGAGCACCCAAAACCGGTTTTTGTTTCCCACCAGCTGATTCCAGACGTGGTCCAAAATCATCAGGCGGTTCAGCCGTCGGTTCAGCGGATTATAACTGCGGTCCAATTCCTGGCTGGAGCGCCATTCTTTTCTGGGTTTTTGGCCAAACTTCATTACGCTCTCACGGGCATAATGACGTACTTGAACGTCGCGTCGCCCACGGGCTCAATCAGCACCGGCTGAGACGCGTTGATAAACGAGAAAGACACTTTCTCCGCAGAAATGTTTTTCAGTACGTCAATAATATATTGCGGGTTGAAGGCCGCGTCAAACGCTTCCTGCGTGTATTCCACGGGCAGTTCGTCGGTAAATTCCATATTCTGCGAATTGGAAGAAACCGTCAACGCGTTGTTTTCCAGTTTGTATTTGACCACGCTGCCAAACTCGCCGGCGCACAAAGCGGCGCGGCGGGTGGAGGCCAAAAGTTCTTTGTCAAACACCTCAAACGAAATGTTTTTCTTCGTCGGAATTACCTGGTTATAGTTCGGGAAGTTGCCTTCAATCAAGCGGGAAATAAACGTGGTTTCGTTCATCATAAAGCTGACCTGGTTGGACGAAACGTTTACTTCAATTTTGCTGTCTTTGCCGGGTTTGGCGATGCCGATATAGCGGCAGACTTCGTTTAAAATTTTAGTCGGGATGATGATTTTAAATTCTTTGCTTCCCGGCAGCGCCGCGTGCGTGGCCACGGCCAGGCGTCCGCCGTCGGTGGCGACGATTTCAAACTTGTCCGCGGTATTGTTCCACAGCAAACCGTTTAAAATATAGCGGGTTTCCTGCGTGGAGGCGGAAAACGCGGTGCGTTCAATCATCTGCTGCAGCTCCAGCGGATCCAGGGACACGCTGTTGGCGCGTTCCACTTCGGGGATGGCGGGATATTCCGACTTGGGGGTTCCAATCACCCAAAATTTGCTTTTGCCGGATTTGATATGAAATTTGTTGTTTTCGTCGCTGTAGAGATTGATTTCTTTATCATCGGGAAGGTTTTTGATGATGTCGGAAAATTCTTTTATCGGGACGGTGATGCTGCCTTCTTCTTCCACTTCGGCGTTGACGTAGTGGACGGTGGCCATTTCCATATCGGTGCGGACGAGTTTTAACTTATTGCCGTGCGCCTCCATCAGGAAGTTGTGCAGGATGGGCAGCGTGGTCCGGGACGATACGCCCGCGGACACAATCTGTATGCCTTCCAAAAAGGTTGCTTTAGTAATATTTATTTTCATATCTTAATCCCTATTAATATGTCCTGTTTATGGTGTGGATAGTGTGATTTGCCCTATACAGGCCGCAGGCCTTGGCTGTGCATAACCTGCTTGTTTTGTCCACATCATCCACCGCCAAAAATGTTACCCGCCGTTTTGGGGTTTTATAAACTGCTTATCCACCGTTTTTTACTTTTTATCCACAGCCTTAATATCCAGGATAACCTGGTTGATTTCGGCCGCAAAGAACGGGTCCGCCGCCACTTTTTCTTTTACTACGTCGCGCGCGTGCACGACGGTGCTGTGGTCGCGGTTGAATTCCCGCCCGATTTCCGGCAAAGACAGGTCCGTCAGTTCCGTGGCCAGGAACATCGCTATCTGGCGCGGCCACGCGATGGACTGCGTTTTGCGTTTGGAATTAAAATCTTCCATCTTAATGTTAAAATGTTTGCCGACTACTTTTTTGATGGAATTTACGTTAATGGATAAATCGGTTTCGCTCACCAGAATATCGGCCAGCAGCTCTTTGGCGATAGCGATGGTGGGCGTTACGCCGTGCATTCCGCAGTAGGCCACCAAGCGGAACAGGGAGCCTTCCAGCTCGCGGATATTGGTTTGTATGCCTTCGGCGATAAAAGAGAGTACGTCGTCGCCGATGTCAAAATTGATGGATTCGCGTTTTTGGCGCAGAATCGCGATGCGGGTTTCCAGGCTGGGCCGCTTGACTTCGGCGATAATGCCGGACAGCAGACGCGAGGAAAGGCGTTCGTCCAAATCCAGCTGCTGCGGCGTGCGGTCCGAAGACAGCACAATCTGCTTGCGGCTTTCAAAAAGGGCGTTAAACGTGTAGAAAAATTCCACTTCGCTGGCGGCTTTGCCGGCCACGAATTGAATGTCGTCCATTAAAAAGCAGTCCAGCGAACGGTATTTTTTGCGGAAGCTTTCGGATGATTTATTTTGCAGCGCTTCAATGTATTCGCTGACAAATTCCTCGCCGGACATATACAATACTTTGGCGTTGGGATTGTCTTTTAAAATTTGGTTGCCGATGGCGTGAAGCAAGTGGGTTTTGCCCAGGCCCGGAGAAGAATAAATCACCAGCGGGTTGTTTTCGCGGTTGCCCAGTTTGTGCACCACGGCTTCGGCGGCTTTGTAGGCGAAGCGGTTGGACGGCGATTCAATAAAATTCGCAAACGTGTACGAAGAATTCAAACGCGACGGAAACGGATTCTTTTTTATCGCGGGGGCGGCGGGAACCGGGCGCACGGGGATAACGTCCTGCGCGGAGCTGACCGCCGGGGCGGGATCCTGCGCGGCAACGTCGTACACGACGGAGATTTCCGCTCCCAAATGTTTTAAAAAAGCGTCCGTAATAATATGCTGGTACCGCTCGCGGATGGTTTTGCCCCAGAACTGGTTGGGCAGCGAAATGGTCAGGACGGTGCCCTCGTACGAAAAGCGTGCGGGGCGCAGCCACATATCATATGTATCTTTTCCTATAATATTTTCAATGTCCTGAAAAATAGGAACCAGCAGGGGATAAGCTTGTAAATTGTCCACAATAATGCCGCCATATAAAGATAAGGATTTCTTTAATATTACCACTTATTCAGCCCCAGGTCAATGGATTAAAATGTAAAAATGGCGTTTAAACCAATTAAAACGCGTAATTTAACGGTTTTGGATTTTTTGGCTACCCTAACCCCAAAAAACCGTTTAGTCCTTTAAAAACTCAGTTTTTACGAAACAAACCTGCTTTTGCAAAGTTATCCACAGTTTTTAAAAACTAGTTACTTTTTAGGCTTGTACAAGGGGGGATGCGAACATATAATAAAAGAACCTGGAGGGGAAAATATTATATACTATATTAATAGGAATAATTATTAATAAGGAAAATACTATGGGAAGAGATAAAATTACCATGAACGGTTTACCGGCCAAAGTGGCGGGGAAAGACCTTAAAACAGGAGACCGGGCGCCCGATTTTATGCTTACGGGCAATGCGCTGGAAACGGTCAAAAAGACGGATTTTGACGGCAAAGTGCTGGTCATCTCCTGTGTGCCTTCCCTGGATACGCCGGTGTGCAGCCTGGAAACGCGCCGCTTTAATATGGAAGTGGACAAGCTGCCGGAAGGCGTTATCGTGCTGACCGTCAGCCGCGACCTGCCTTTTGCGCAGACCCGCTGGTGTGCGGCCAACGGCGTAAAAAAAGTGATGACCGCATCCGATTACCGCGATTACGGCTTTGCGCGCGACTATGGCGTTTTGCTGGAAGATTTGGGTTTGCTGACGCGCGCCGTGTTTGTGGTGGATAAAGAAGGTATAATAAAATATATCCAGTTCGTGCCGGAAGTAACGCAGGAGCCGGATTACGAAGAAGTATTAAACGAAGTAAAAAAATTGTTATAAACGGGGGGAGTATTGTATGACGAAAATAAACGAAATTTATAAATGCGCCGTTTGCGGCAACATAGTGGAAGTGGTGCACGCAGGCGCGGGAGAACTGGTGTGCTGCGGCGAACCCATGAAACTGCAGGTGCCCGGAACTACCGACGGAGCGGCCGAAAAACACGTGCCCGTGATTGAAAAAATTGAAGGCGGCTACCGCGTTAAAGTGGGCAGTGTGGCGCACCCGATGATTGATGCGCATTATATTGAATGGGTGGAACTGATTTGCGAAAAATGCGGCAAAGTGCAGCGCAAGTATTTAAAACCCGGCGACGCGCCCGAAGCCGAATTTGAAAGCAAGTCGGACAAAGTGCTCGCGCGCGAGTATTGCAACCTGCACGGTTTGTGGCAGAAAGAAAATTAATTTGGCGCGCCCTCTTCCAGCAGGGGAGGGCGCTTATTTAACTCCAGGAGATCCTTCTTATGATGGAAGCCGTAAAAATTTCGGAACATGTATATTGGGTGGGCGCGATTGATTGGAACATTCGCGATTTCCACGGGTATTCCACCAAGCGCGGTACGACGTACAACGCGTATTTGGTGATGGGGGAAAAACCCACGCTGATTGATACCGTCAAAAAAGAATTCTACGGGGAAATGATGGAACGCATCCAAAGCGTAATTGACCCCAAGAAAATTAAAATTATTATTTCCAACCATTCGGAAATGGACCATTCGGGCGCGCTTCCGCAGACGGTCAATCTCATCCAGCCCGAAGAAGTGTACGTGTCGGATATGGGCTTTAAAGACATTACCGCCCAGTTCCACTGCGATTTAAAATTAAAAACCGTTAAAACCGGCGACCGCATTGACGTGGGGGGAGACACCATCTCTTTCGTGGAAGCGCGTATGCTGCACTGGCCGGACAGTATGTTTTCGTATCTGGAAAAAGAAAATATCCTGTTTACCAACGACGTATTCGGCATGCACTACGCCACCGGCAAATTGTTTGACGACGAAAACGAAGAACGGCTGTGGATGTACGAAGCCGAAAAGTATTACGCCAACATCGTGCTTCCGTATTCCGACATTGTGCTCCGCTTCCTGGCACAGGTGCAGAAGATGGGGCTTTCGCCCCGGATGATTGCGCCGGACCACGGTTTTGTGTGGCGCAAGGATCCGTCTAAAATTGTCAATTTGTACGCCAAGTGGGCGGCGCAGGCCCCGAAGAACAAAGCGATCGTCGTCTACGATACGATGTGGGGCAGCACCGAAAAAATGGCCAATTACATTACCGAAGGCCTGCGCGAAGGCGGTACGGAAGTAAAACAGCTTTCCATGCACAGCAATCACAGAAGCGACGTGGCGACCGAACTGTTGGATGCAAGCGCTCTCTTGATTGGCTCGCCGGTGCTTAACAGCCAGATTTTCCCGGCTATGGCCGACGTGCTGTGCTATTTAAAAGGCCTTCGCAAAAAAGGGCTGGTCGGCGCGGCGTTCGGCTCGTACGGCTGGAACGGCGCTCCGGTGGACGAGCTGACCAAAATGTTGGAAAGCATGAACGTGGAAATTGCCGCTCCGGCGATTAAGTCTCCGTTCGTGCCCGACGAAAAAATCAAGCTGGCCTGTAAAGAACTAGGCCTCGCCGTCAGTAAAAAACTGGCGGAAAAAGTAAAATAACGGGGAGCGGCTATGGCGGTAAAAGACATTAACGAAGGGCTGAATTACATCACTTACGGGCTCTATATCGTTACTTCCGTAGACGGAGAAAAGAAAAACGGAATGATTGTAAACACCGTTTTTCAGGTAACGGCCGAACCCGCGCGGATGGCGATATCCGTTAATAAACAAAGTCTTACGCACGAGATGATTTTAAAAAGCCGCGTATTTGCCGCTATGCCGCTTGAACAAAATACCCCGCTGCCTTTTATCGGCACGTTTGGTTTTCGCACCGGACGCACGTTTGACAAATTCGCCAAAGTGCCGTATAAAACGGGTTTTTTGGGCTGTCCCGTGGTAATGGAGCATACGCTTTCGTATATGGAAGTGGAAGTATGCCAAACCGTAGACGTCGGGACGCATACGCTTTTTATCGGCACGGTGAAGGACGCAGGTGTCGTTCAGCCTCACGGCACGGCGCTGACGTATGCGTACTATCACGATGTAATTAAAGGCAAAACGCCTGCGGGCGCGACGCATATTTAAATTATAAAAAAGAAGGGGAGGTAAACTCTTATGGTAAAGTATATTTGTGAAGTGTGCGGTTATACGTATGATCCCGCTTTGGGAGATCCGGAAAACGGCGTACCGGCCGGAACCAAATGGGAAGATGTGAAAGAAGACTGGGTATGCCCCGTTTGCGGGGTAGGAAAGGACCAGTTCAAGCCTGAAAATTAAATTTTAGGGCGTTTTTGAAAAAAATGCTTAAATTTTAAGTATTTTTTTTACACAAACAAAACGGGCTTCTTTTGGGAAGTCCGTTTTTGTCAGAAGCCGTCAAAAATCCCGGACGCTAAACATTATCCGGGATTATAAAAAAAGAATTAATAACCGTACACATTTTTGCAGGAATAGGCATATGTAAATTTATAATCATATGTACTGTCTATCCACACCACTTGGTGAATGTCGGCCTGGATGAGGGCGCCCAAAAGCGTGTCGGGCGTTTTGGTTTTATGCCAGGGCCAGGGAATAAACCCCAGCACTAAAAACGTACAGGTGGAGCCCATTTTTAAATCTTCGGGGCGGCTGAAGTCGGCCTGCTGGGCATCCAGGCGGATATTGTATTGGGTGGTGCCGTATAATCCGCAGCCGGCTAAAAAAATGCAGGCGCAGGCGGCTAATGATAATTTTTTCATAAGTATTCTCTAGTTTAAACATACCATTTTAAGACCTCTCCGGTAAGGACGCAAACTTGCTATAATGAAGAATATGAAGATTTTATACATCATCACTTCTACCGACGTAGGCGGCGCCGAAAAAGCGCTGGCGGAACTGGCCGCTTTTACGGCTAAAGAGCATACGGTAAAAGTTCTTTCGCTTAAACCGCTGGGCCCGGTGGCCCGGGAATTGCAGGCGGCGGGGGTGGAAGTGGCGTCTTTAAATATGCAGTGGTATTCACAAATGCGCATTATTCAAAAACTCTCGGCCGCGGTAGAAGCCTTCCGGCCGGATATCGTGCATGCCATGTTGTACCGGGGAATTGAATATGCCCGCACAGCCTGCGCCGGAAAGGGCATAAAACTGATTACCACACCTCATTTTGATTTATCCAAAAAGAACTTTGCCCTGCGCTGGGCCGACCGTTTGCTGAAAGATTTGGATACCTTAACGGTGGCCGAATCCTTTTCCACCGCGCGGTATTTGGTGGAAAAACAAAAATACCAAAAGAATAAAGTCTATTTGCTTCCCAACGGGGCGGATGAAAAGGCTTTTTATCCCGATGTTTCTGCGCGGGCCGCTATGCGGAAAAAGTACGGCTATACGCCGGACAATGCGGTATTTATCAGCGTAGCGCGCCTGGCCCCGGTAAAAGACCCGCTGACCTTATTACAGGCCTTTCGCAACGTACTGCGTTCCTTTCCGTTTACCCGGCTGGTATATGTGGGCGATGGCGCGGAACGGGAAAAACTGGAAGCGTTTATCCGCCAAAATAAGCTGGAACAAACCGTATTGCTGGCAGGGGAACAAACGAATATAAACGACTGGCTGAATATGGCGGATGTATTTGTACTGCCTTCGGTGGAGGAATCCCTGCCCCTTGCCTTGTTGGAGGCGTTGCGTGTGGGGCTGCCGTGTGTGGTCAGTGATGCGGGAGATATGCCGCTGTGGGTAGAGCACGGAAAAAACGGTTTTGTATTTAAAAAGGGAGATTTAACACTGCTTAGCTGTTTAATGGCGGAGCTGGCGGACAGCCCGGAACGGCGCGCTGAAATGGGGCGGTATTCCCTGACTTTAGCCAAAAGGATGACAGATACATCCAAGCAATATCAAAGTATTTATCAACAACTTATAAACAATAGTTTTCACGTGAAAACTGCTTAATTAGGAGCCTGTATGGAACAACGTCTTTTCCTCGTAGCCTGTATTATGTATGCGTTCAGTTTAGGGACGCGCTTTCTAAAGAAAAAAGGCAAGTTATCCACACCCAAAGCTTTTGGGGGATGGCATGCTTCTTTCCTGTTTATTATATTAGGCTGTGCCGCATATGTGCTGGCATTTGTAATGGGGGGCGGAACCGGGGAGCCGATTGGCACAGGAAAAATTGTGCTGGGTGCCGTGATTGCGCTGGTATGTGCCGTATATGGTTATTATAAGGCGCGTAAAGCGGAACCTAAAAAGCAGGAACAGATGATGAAGGCGGACCTGGAATGGAGCAATACCGTATATTTTGCGGGCTTTGTGGCTTCGTTTGTTATGTTCTTTTTTATCCAGGCTTTTAAAATTCCTTCTGCGTCTATGCGTTATACGCTGGTGGAAGGGGACCATCTTTTTGTCAATAAGGCGGCCTACGGCTTCCGTATTCCGTTTACAAATATCCGCTTTGGCGAGTTTGAAGAGATTAAACCCGGGGATATTATTGTATTTCGCTTTCCGGCTAAAGACCGCAAACAGCAGAACTGCGGCGGCAGTCAATACGGGAAGGATTTTGTTAAACGCGTGATTGCTATGCCTGGGGATACGGTGCAGGTTATAAACGGACGTCCCTGGGTAAACGGGAAAGACCTCCCGCAGCAGCCGTATGAAGTGTATGAAAACGTGGAGCGCACCCCTTATTTTGAAGAAGAAGACCAAGCCCAATACCAGAAAATCTGGCAGGAACATCAACTGGATAATTACCTGGGCTTATACCTGCGCGATTCGTTTGGCCCGGTAACGGTGCCGGAAGGCACGTATTTTGCCATGGGGGATAACCGCGACAATTCCTGCGACTCCCGCTTCTGGGGCCCCGTGCCGCGCGAAAATATCAAAGGAAAAGCCTGGTTTGTCCACTGGCCGCTAAACCGCATCCGCTGGATTAAATAGTCTGGTTTTCACGTGAAAACCGGAACCGGCGGGGGAAGCTGTTTTCACGTGAAAACACGTTTCCGTCCTATTGCTTTTTATACTGAATTAATGTTTAATATAAGTATACTTTTACCGGAGGATTTATGGGAGAAATTGTCGTCGTTGCCAACCAGAAAGGCGGGGTAGGAAAAACCACCACTTCCATCAACCTGTCTTATGCGTTAGCGTGCCTGGACCAAGAAGTTTTACTGGTGGATTTTGACCCGCAGGGAAACGCCGGCTCCGGCCTGGGCGTAACCGTGGCGGACGGCGATAAATCCGTTTATCACTTGTTGACCAAAACGGCTCCGTTTGAGCAAGTGGTCCGCCAGACCTCCAGCGAAATGCTGGATGTGCTGCCTGCCTGCAAAGATTTGGCCGGTGCAGAAGTGGAACTGGTAAACGTGCGCGGCCGCGAGAATATGTTAAAAGACGCGCTGGCCCCTTTGCGCGAAATGTACGATTATATTATTATTGATTGTCCTCCTTCTTTAGGGCTTCTTACCTTAAACGCCATGATGGCGGCGGACAGCGTAATTACGCCTGTTCAGTGCGAATACTACGCGATGGAAGGTCTGGCCCATTTTATGAGCACGGTGGCGAAAATCAAACAATTTTTACATCCTGCCTTAAAGATGGACGGCGGCGTGCTGACGATGTACGACGCCCGCATGAATCTTTCCAAACAGGTGTTTGCGGAAGTCAGCCGTTTCTTTGGCGAGCAGGTGTATAAAACGCCGATTCCGCGCAATATCCGCCTGGCGGAAGCGCCGAGCTTCGGCCAGTCCATCTTTGATTACGACCCCGCCTGCCGCGGAGCCAATGCCTATATTCAGCTGGCTATTGAGTTTTTGGGCCGCCGCGGGGCGGATGTGGAGATGTATAAAGATTTTAAAATGACGGGTGATATGCCCTTGAACTACGACTTCGGAGGATAAGATGTCCAGACAGGCTTTAGGAAAAGGCTTAGACGCCTTAATCAAACAAACGCAGGAAGTGATGCAAATGCCGGCCGGAGCGTCCGCCCAGATACAGCAAACGCCCGGAATGAGCGTCACCCGTATCTCCGTGGGCAAAATCGTACCGAACCGTTTTCAGCCGCGCCGCGTATTTGACGAAGAAAAATTACAGGAACTCGCGCAGTCCATTAAAGAGCACGGTTTAACCCAGCCGATTGTGGTGGTGTACGACGCGGGCTTGGATAAATACGAAATTGTAGTGGGTGAACGCCGCTTCCGCGCCACGCAGCTGGCGGGACTGACGGAGATTGACGCCATTGTCCATAAGCACTTGGGCGACCAGGAAATGTGTGCGCTTGCGCTGATTGAAAATATCCAGCGCGAAGATTTAAACCCGATTGAAACCGCTCTCGGCTACCGTAACCTGATGAGCAAATTCTATATTACGCAGACGGATTTGGCTTCCTATTGCGGCAAATCCAAGGCGGCCATTTCCAATGCGCTTCGCCTGCTGGACCTGGAACCCGAAATCCAGCAAGCCCTGCAGGACGGGACATTATCCGAAGGGCACGGCCGCGCGCTTTTAATGGTAACGGACGCGGCCAAACGCGATATGCTTTTTAAAAAAATGCATAACAGCAAAATGTCCGTCCGCCAGGCAGAAGACGCCGCCCGCGCGCTGATGTTCCCCGCCAAAAAAGCGGAAAAGGGCGCAAAACCCGTGGAAGTGGCTTCTTTTGAAAGTGATTTACAAACGGCGCTCGGAACCAAAGTGGAAGTGAAATACGGTAAAAATATGAAAAAAGGCACTTTGGTGATTCATTACCACTCGCTGGATGAATTGGATAATATCGCCAGCCGCTTAAAAAATAAAATGCTGTAACTTTTTGGAAAATTAACTGCCGGCTCCCCGCATATTGTGCGGGGAGCTTTCTTTTTTCACCCTATCAAATTCAAGTAAAATTTATTTAAAAATTATCCTTAAAAAATAAAGATAATTTTTATTTTTACGCGTAACGGGGCTTTTTAACGCCGGGGAATGGGAAAGGACGCCGCCATATGGATTAGAAGGGGGGAATAAAAAGCCGAAAAAAGGGCGCCGGACGCGTTTTGCGGCACCCGGCGGAAATCCCTGCGCAGTCGGGCAACAATTCGGTAATGGCGCTGGTGAAGGCGTGGGCGCGGTGAACCCCGCGGCTGTGATTTGCGTTTACAAATTCCTCACGGAATGCCCCGGGGACGCTGGGGAATTTCACCGGACGTCTTTAAAAAGTTTTCAAACGGTTCCTTACATGTGGGGGGCGTTTAAAAATAAAGTTGCGGAAACCCGTATTTAAAATAGAGTATATATGTTCGGGTTGGTATTTTGGCGGGACAGATTTTAAAATAAAAATCCTCCGTTCTAACACGGAGGATTTTTATGGCGTTAAAAACAGCTTTTATACCGTTGCGTCCTGTTCGTAGAATTCGCGGATGGTCTCGCATACGCGGCGCACCTGCTCGTCGGTAATTTCCGGGAACATCGGGATGGACAGGACTTCCTTGGCGGCTTTTTCCGCTTCCGGATAATCTTCGGCTTTAAATCCGCGGTCTTTATAGGCCGGCTGTTTGTAGAGCGGCACGGGGTAGTACACGGCGGAGCCGATGCCGCGTTCTTTTAAGTACGCCTGCAATTCGTCGCGTTTTTCCGCGCGGATGGTAAACACGTAGTAAGACTGCGCATAGCCGGCGGGAGGAGTGGGCGGAAGCACCACGGGCACGCCCGCCAAACCTTCTTCATACAGGGCGGCGGCTTTGCGGCGTTTTTCGGTCCATTCTTCCAGGTGGGGCAGTTTTACGCGCAAAATGGCGGCCTGGATTTCGTCCATACGCAGGGTGGAGCCTTCTAAATCGTATTCATAGGCTTTGCCGTTGGCGCGGCCGCTGTGGCGCAGGGAGCGGCAGCGATCGGCGATTTCGTCGTCGTTGGTGGTCACGCAGCCCGCGTCGCCGCAGGCGCCTAAATTTTTGCTCGGGTAGAAGCTGAAGCAGCCCGCGTCGCCGATGCCGCCCACCATCACGCCGTCGGCCATGGCCAGGTGTGCCTGTGCGCAGTCTTCAATCACTTTCAAGCCGTGTTCGTTGGCCAGGTGCATAATCGCGTCCATATCGGCGGGGTAGCCGTAGAGGTGTACGGGCAGAATGGCTTTGGTTTTTTTGGTGATTTTGCGCTCCACGTCTTTGACGTCCAGGTTATAGGTGCGCGGGTCAATATCGGCAAAAACGAATTTGGCGCCCGTGAGGGAAACGGAAGAGGTGGTGGCGATAAACGTAAAAGGCGTAGTAATAACTTCGTCCCCTTCGCCCACGCCGGCGGCGGCCAGCGCAATTTGAATCGCGCTTGCGCCCGACGAGCAGGTGATGCAGTGTTTCACGCCGATCAGCTCGGCGAATTCTTCTTCAAATTTTTCGGTTTGCGGGCCCAGCAGCCAGTGCATGGAATTTAAGGCTTCGGTGGCCGCGGCGTTGATTTCGGTTTTGAGGCTGTCGTGCTGTTCTTTCAGGTTGAACAGCGGTATGGGTTTTATGTCGTCCGTCATAGCGGAATTATTCTCCTGTTTTATTTATACAAACTGTATATTTCGGGCATTTCTAAAAGCTCTTTGGTAATGTTCTGAAATTCATGGCCGGTAAACGTGGCCACCAGACTGACGTGAAAGCGGTTGTCCTGTTTGGTAATTTCGCTTTTCAGGATGGTAACGTGCTGCGCTTCAATTTGTTTGATGATTTTGTCCACCACGTTCCAATTCGGCTCGCAGGTAAGGTAGAAGGTGTCGTAATGTTTCACGAATTCCACGAGTTTAAGCGTTTTGCGCACGCCCAGCTGTACGACGAGAATCGCCGCCGCCGAAAGCGCCGCCCACAAATACTGGCCGTATCCCACGGCCATGCCGATGGCGGCCACCAGCCACACGCCGGCGGCGGTGGTCAGGCCGGAAATTTTGTTTCCGTCGCGCAGAATGGACCCCGCGCCGATAAAGCCCACGCCGGTAACGATTTGTGCCGCAATGCGGCCCGGGTCTCCGCCCTGGCCGTACATAAATTCCGACAGTGCGGTAAACAGCATCGCCCCCAAACAAATCAAACAGTTGGTGGCAAATCCGGCGGGCTTGTCGTGGTACTGGCGTTCCATGCCCAGCACCCCGCCCAGCACGAGCGATAAGAAAATCTTAATAAAGATGTCGTCCATACTCTTATAATACAATAGACAGAACGATAAAGTAAACCACCATCATCACAAGTCCCACCGGCAGCGCTTCGCGCGCCCATTCGCGGCTTTTAATGCCCAGCTTGGACGCGCAGATGATGTTGGGGATGTTTCCCGGAATGAGCAGTCCGCCCGCCAAAATAAGCGACGCGAGCAAAAACACCAGCGTTTCTTTCGGGAGGGAGGGCATAATTTCAATGCTGGCCAGGGTGGCGTTGTCCAATACGGCGGACAGCGAGTTAATCCAGTACAGCGCGTATTTGGATAAATGCGTAATCGTGCGCGCGGCCAGCGGTTTTAAACCGTCGCCCAGCAGGATGAGGGCGGCTACGAACATATACACTTTTCCGGCGCGGATAAAAATTTGTTTGTACGGCTCGGCTTCGCTTTTACCCGTCGGTTCGGAAGTGATGTTTTTCTTACCCATGCGCGCGGCCAGCGCGGCAAACAGCACCAGCGCGGGCAGAATCCACACGCCCATTAAACGCAGGAGGAAAAAGAAATCGGCGTTGTACGGGTCGCCTTTTAGCTTGGCCACGACGATGGTGGAAAGCGGCTCGCCGATCGGCGTTAAAATGGCGCCGAAGCCGATGGCAAAACACGCATATACCGCCAGGCGCGTTTTTTCGCGGTCGGAAATATCCAGCAGTTTAATAATTTCCGCCGTAATCAGCGCGGCGATGATGGCCGTCAGCACGCTTGAAAAAAGCCCGATGATAAAGACGGTAAGGAACAAAAGGGTTTTGGGGCCGGTTTTTACTTCCACGGCGTGCACCATATGCGCGATTAAATGCCCAAAGCGTTTAAACAGCACGCCCAGCACGAGTACGGCCGCCGTGATGGCGACGGGCTCTTTTAACGCTTCGGCTACTAAGTGTCCGCTCCACGCGGAGGAAACGGTCACGGCCGCCAGGCCGCAGACAAGAAGGAAAATTTCAAGTTCTTCCTCCACTTTGTGCACCAGAAACGGCAGCGTCAGCGCGGCGAGTACAATCAGTGAAAGTAACGTCATCACCAGGACGGAAATATTTTGTTCCATATAGTTATTGAATCCTTTTTTTGCTTGTGCGCCAAGCGGTTTTTGAGGTTATAAAAAAACCCGCCGCCTCAAACGGGGCGGTGGGTTTTAAAAATGTCCGTGCGTTAAAAGCGGCAGCCGATTTTAAGCATCACCGTCATATAATGATAACGGCTTTTGCCGAACGCGTCTTTAAAATCGCTGTTGGCTTCAATTAAGTAGTAGCGGCCTTCCACGCCGAAGATGACGGTTTCGTCAATGTCAAATTCCAGCCCCAAGCCCAGCATTTGCGCCAGGTCGGTGCTGTCGGTGGTAACGTGGGAGCCGTCGTCCAGTTTCTGGCGGGCGAACATATGGCCCACGCCGATACCGAAAGGTACATACAGGCGGGTGGCCTGGGACGGGAAAAAGTTCACGCGGCCCGTTACAAGCCCGGTGGCGATGCCGGTGCGGTAGTAAGAGTCTTGGCCGCCGGAGATAAAGGTGTCTCCGTCGCCCAGCTGCGCGTAGTTTGCGTCAACGCCCAGCGAGAACACCGGAAAGATGTTGCGGGTAAAACCGATGCCGGCCGTCCAGCCTGTTCCGCCCAGGTCAATTTCCTGGCCGTGGTGGGACCAGCTGTCCTGCGGCAAGACCATCCCGCCGTAAAATTCAATGCGGGTGGTGTTTTTGCGAAGACCGTATTCCTGCAATCCGTAGTAATCCTGCGCAGCGGCGGGAACGGAGAGGAACAGTGCGCACAGCAGAAGTAATTTTTTCATAAAGCTCCTTATGATACTGCAAGATATTTATATTGTAAAAATTTTATAATCCTTTGACAATACAAAGTTCCCGCTGCGGGTTTTGGAAAACGCCGGACATATTATCCGCCACCACGCGGTCCCACTCGCCCCGGGCGCGCAGGATTTGTTCGGCAATGTCGCGCACGGCGGCGTCCCCTCCGTGGCGGGGGGAAGTGTATACGGCCAGTTTTTTGGCCTCGGGCACGCTGTTGGCCACCGCCAGCGGCAGCCCGACGCGGGCGAGCAGGCCCAGGTCAATCAAATCGTCGCCGATAAAGGCGGTTTCTTCGGGCAGGATGCCGTATTCTTTTTGTAAAAACTCCAGCGCGCGGTGTTTGACGGACGTATTGTAAAACAGGTAGCTCATCCCCAGCGCCTTGGCCCAAAATTCCAGCGTGTTGCTGGCGCCTTTGGACACAATGCCCGTCTGCACGCCGCAGTAAGTTAAAAACATCAGCCCCATGCCGTCTAAGGATTCAAAATGTTTCACTTCGCGCGCCGTACCCCGGGCGTCGGTAAAAAAGCTCAGCTTGCCGTCGGTCATCACGCCGTCAACGTCCGTCAGCAGCAGCTTGATTTTTTTGGCTTTTTCGGTAAAAAGCGGATTATCGGGTGTCATATTGTATTTATTATACCTTTATTTCCGGGTGCCTAAAAATTATATAATTATCATATGAAGAAATTTATAAGTCTGGCGCTTTTATGCTGCCTGTTTGCGTGGGGATGCACGCCTAAAACGGTTATCAGCAAGTCGTATGATTTTGACCAAATGGACCGCATCGGCGTGATGGCTTTTTCCAACACCTGGCCCGCTATGCAGGGGGTGGAGAACCTGTTCGCCAAGTATTTAATCAACGCCGGATTTAAAGTGGTGGAGCGCGCCCAGCTGGAAAGCGTGCTTAAAGAACACAATATTTCGGTGTCGGGCTATTTGTCGCCCGAGACGACGCGCGAAATCGGCCGGATTTTGGGCGTGGACGTACTGCTCATCGGCGAGGTGAGTTCCTATACGCCCGCGCGCACCGAGCTGACGATGACCGCCACCCGCCGCAGCGAAGCGCGCCCCGTATATACGCAGGACGTTATGCAGCTGCCGGACGGCACGTATGTGGGGTACACCCGCAACGTGGGCACGCAGTATTCCCATTCTACGGACGTACGCCCCACCGAATACACCATCAACGCCCGCGTGGGCATTATCGCCAAACTGGTGGACGTGGAAACGGCCGAAATCGTGTGGATTGGTTCGTCGGACGAATCAAGCTCCAGCGCGCTGGACGCGGCCGATTACATCGCCCGCGGCCTGGTTAAAAGTTTTACCAAAGAACTGGCCAAACGCCGGGAAGAAAAATGACCGCCAAACGCCGCTCGTTTGCCGAGCAGTCCGCCGTTGTTTTGCTTAAAGCGTTTTTTGTGTCTGTAAAAACGCTGTTTGTTTTGCTGGCTTTAACGGTGGGCGCGCTGGTGGCGGGGCAAACCTCCGTGGCGCCCGTAAGCGCGCGGCTGCTGACGTCTTACGCCGTAGAATATGCCGTGGCTACTTTCAAGCCGTACCGCCACTGGTTTCCCGAGCCGTACTTAATTGATTTAGAAAATAAATAACAGAGGTTTTTATGTTAGACATTAAATACATCGTTGCAAATCCCGAGGAAGTCAAAAAACGCTTATCCTTAAGAAAACCCGAACTGGCCGCCCAAGTGGACGACGTTCTTCAAAAATACTCCGCTTACAAAACCGTGCTCGCCCGTGTGGAAGAGCTGCGCGCCAAACGCAACGAGATGTCTAAATCCATCGGCAAAATTAAAAAAGAACAGGGCGACGAAGCCGCCAAAGAAGCCATGGCCGAAGTGGGCAAGTTAAAAGAAGAAATGGGCGCCAAAGAAGCCGAACTGGACCCGCTTAAAAAAGAAATTGACGGCCTTTTGCTGTCCATCCCCAATATGCCCAACGAAAATATTCCGGTAGGCGTGTCGGATGCGGACAATCCGGAATACCTGCCGTGCACCATCCCGCTTCCCAAATTTGATTTTAAACCGCTGGACCACCAGTCCGTGGGCGAAAAGCTCGGCATTTTGGATTTTGAAGCCGCCGCCGCGCTGTCCGGCAGCCGCTTTGCCTTGTTTAAAGGCGACGGCGCCCGCCTGGAGCGCGCGATTATTTCGTTTATGCTGGATATGCACGCGAAAAAAGGCTATACCGAAATTATGCCGCCCGTTATCGTCAACGAAGAGATTTTGGTCGGCACCGGCCAGCTGCCCAAATTCCGCGAAGATATGTACGAACTCACGGGCGAACCCAAACAGTTTTTAATTTCCACCGCCGAAATCCCGCTGACCAATTTAAACCGCATCCGCGTCGTGCCGGAGGCGGAACTGCCCGTAAAGCTTACGGCCTATTCGCCGTGCTTTCGCAAAGAATCGGGCACCTACGGCAAGGACACGCGCGGGTTAATCCGCAACCATCAGTTTGACAAAGTGGAACTGGTGATGCTTTCCAAGCCCGAACATTCCTATCAAATGCTGGAGATTATGGTGTCCGACGCGCAGGAAATTTTAAAAGAGCTCGGCCTTCCCTATCACGTGGTGGAGCTGTGCAGCGGGGACATTGGTTTCTCGTCCGCCAAAACGTACGACATTGAAGTCTGGATGCCCAGCGAAAACCGCTTCCGCGAAATTTCTTCGTGCTCCAACTGCCTGGACTTTCAGGCGCGCCGCATGGGCCTGCGCTACAAAAACGCCCAGGGCAAGCAGGAGTATGTCCACACGCTTAACGGCAGCGGCCTGGCGGTGGGACGCACCTTTGCCGCCATTTTGGAAAACTTCCAGCAGGCCGACGGTTCCGTCATCATCCCCGAAGCCCTGCGCCCGTATTTCGGCAAAGATAAAATAGAGGCCAAAAAATAATGAAACGGCTGGTTTGCCTGGCGGCCGCGCTGTGCCTGTTCGTATCCGGCGCGCTGCCTTCCGCGCGTGCGGAAATCACTTTGCCTCCCGACGTAATGGAACACGCCACGGAAGGGATTAACGGCGTGTACAGCCTGGATTTTGACACCGCGCAAAAAAACATTGAACTCGTTTTTCAGGACTATCCCGACCATCCGTTCGCGCATTTCGGCAACGCGATGATTGCCTGGAGCCGTTACGAATACGAGTATGAACTCAGCGACGATGCCCAGCGTAAAGTGTTTGAAAAAATACTGGACGATTCCATCGCCGGCATTAAGCGCTGGATTAAACAAAACCCGGACGACCCCAACGCCTATATGGGCATCGGCGCGCTGTACGGGCTGCGCGCGATGTTCACCATGCGCAACCGCAGCTGGATTACGGCCTATTTTTCGGGACGCAAAGCCATTAAAAATCTGGAAAAATCCCTGGAGCTGGACCCGACGTATTACGACGCGTATTTCGGCCTGGGCATTTACCAGTATTACGCGGGCACTCTCCCTTCCGTCATTAAAATCCTGGCTAAAATCGTAGCCATTAAAGGCAACCCGGACGAAGGCGTGGCGCAGCTGAATCTGGCGCGCGAAAAAGCGCATTTTACGGCCGACAGTTCCAAACTGATTTTAATTGAAGTCCAAAACACGCGCGGCGGCAAGTATTACAATCCCGCCAAGTCGCTGGAATACATCCGCGAGCTGCGCGCAAAATACCCCAAAAATCCGCTGATGCATTACGTGGAAATCATCTGCCTCTACGAAACCGGGCACTACGACGAAGTAACCCGTCAGGCGCAGGCGTTTTTGGAGTTAATCGGAAACGATCCTTTTTATAAAGATATTTATATTTCCCGCGCTTATACCGCTTTGGGCACCGCCCAAATGGCGCAGGGCAATCTTGAAGAAGCCCGCAAACTGTTTGAACAGGGCCAGCAGGCGCTGAAAGGCCAGGAGCCCAGCCGCTGGGGCGTGTGGAACGAAATGCGTCTGGGCCAGGTATATGATTTGCTGGGTGAGCGCGAGAAAGCCGCGGCGCAGTATAAATACGTCCTTTCTTTTAGGGATAAATGGGGGTTTGACGAGCTGGCCAAATCTCTGCTGAAGTGTCCGTACACTCTGCCGGAAGGCGGAAACGTCGGCCCGCTGCCGCCGCTGTGAGACCGTTTTTGCCGGAAAAAACCGCCCCGTCGGAACGGGGCGGTTTTTTTGTATATAAAACTTTCTTGCTTTTTGGACGACAGATTGCTATGATTTCTCTATGCAAGAAAACTTGCGTCAAACTACACAAGGAGAGACTGAATGAAAAAATTAGCAGTGTTGGGCGTGCTTCTTAGCATTTTATGCGCCTGGCCTACCGCCGTTAAAGCGGAAGGCATCCAGGCCGGCGATCAGCTGGCCAGCGGTTATTTAGGAGCGCTTGCGCCGCTTCAAGATGCGGGCTTGGGCGATCTGTATGTTATTGACGGCGGTGGACACACCTTTAGAATTAATGATTTAGATTGGGGCGATGCTGGTGTTGGTTTTGGTGCCTCTTATTTGTATTTTGTAAATGATTACCTTGGTTTGGGCGGTGAGCTCAGCGGCGGTGTATTCGGCGAAGCTGAATATGATTTGTCCTCCTCTTGGGGGCACACGACCATTAAATCGTCTATGAATACGTTTAATGCCATGGCGGTCGGCCGGTTGAACGTTAATCCCCAAAGCCGCGTGCGCGTGTATTTCCCCTTTGGTTTGGGTTTGACTTCTGCTAAGGGAAAAATTGAAATGGAATCCTGGGGCGGAAACGGCTCTGTTGACGGTACCAGCACTTCGTTAGGCTATTTCGTCGGTGCCGGTGTAGAAGCTGATCTGGGCGAAAGCAACTGGATGATTGGCGGCGAAATGCGCTACCAAGGTTTTCAGTTTGATACTGGCAAGTATGATATTGACGGTGTTTCCGGCAAAGAAAATTACAGCTATCTGTCTTTCCTGTTTAAAGTCGGTTACAAGTTCTAAGCAAGCAGTTATTTGTTTGAAAACCCCGCCCAAAAGGCGGGGTTTTCGTTTAGCCGACAAGGTATAGGCGCGGCTGTTTTCCGTGCGCTGTGCGGCGTTTAGGGCCGGTGATGCTAGGGCTGCCGTGTGTTTGCCGCGTGCATAGCCGGACGGAAGCCCGGAAAAAAGCCCGCTCCGGGTACGAAGCCGGAACGGGCAGGAACTAGTGCGGGATAATTTCCCGTAAAAAACCCGCTCGTAAGAGCGGGTTTAAATTATTTCTTCAGCGACAGATACCCCATCAGCCGGTAGATTAACTTGGAAACGTTAAACTCCGTAATGGCGTCGGCCTTGCGCTGGCAGGCTTCTACAACGTCTACAGCCACAATTTTTTTATGCTTGATGACTTCGCGGAACAAGTCCAGCGCTTCATACCACATAAATCCGCCGGGCTGCGGCGTGCCCGTGGCGGGGATGACGGACGGATCAAAACCGTCCACGTCAATGGTAATATACACGGTGTCAGTCAGTTTTTTAAGCACCTGCGGGATGAGTTTTTTAATATCCCGGTGTTCGTGCATTAAAAACGTGGTTACCTTGCCCGCGTTGCAGTATTGTTTTTCTTCGCTGGCTACGCTGCGGATGCCCACCTGCACCACCGGCACCTGACGGGAAGCCGGATACAGCGCACAGGCGTGGCTTTTGGGCGTGCCTTCAAAGGTTTCGCGCAAATCGGCGTGGGCGTCAAAATGCAGGATGCTCAGGTTTTTGTATTTTTCAATATAAGGCTGCGCGAGCGCCTGGGTAACCGTGTGCTCTCCCCCGATGTAGAACGGGATGGCTTTGTACTGCATCAGATTGCGCACGGTTTTATCAATGTTTTTAAACACCGTATTCGTGGAGCCTTTGCAGTTGACGGCCGGCTGAGTGTTAATGCCCAGCTCCCAGGTTTCGGTTTTGGTTTCTTCGTCCCAAAGTTCAATTTGGGTGGAGGCCTCAATCACGGCGGCGGGGCCTTTGGCGGTGCCGTGCCCGTAGCAGACCGTTTTTTCAAACGGCACGGGCACTACCACGAATTTACAAAGGGGCAGAGAGCTGTATTTGCTCTCTAGCCCCATAAACTTATCAGTTTGTACGTTATCGCTCACAATCTTACCGGAGTTATTTGACAAACACGGCCGCCGCAACGACGGTGGTCCAAAGCCCTTCTACGCAGATGGCAGACTGGGTGATGTTGGTGGTGCGGACGATTTTACCGCTCATTTTCCAGATTTCTTCTTTCTGGTCCCAAGTGGTATTGTTGTCAAACTCGATGCCCAGCGTGGTGGAGAGCATCAAAGCGGCCAAGTCTTCCGCGTAATCGCCGGCCTGTTTGTCGGTTTCGCCGAAGCTGTGGTGTTCGGAGATGTACCCGTGTGTTTTCTTTCCTTCTTTCGGGATCGCAAGACCCACGGAAGCGGAAATAAGGCGGCGGTATTCGTTGCTGGTGTTTCTGCTGATGACGCAATGCAGAATTTGGCCCGGGTGAAGATCTTTAAGCCCTTTGGAAACGGGCACGGTCTTGCAGCCGGGAGGGAAGATGCTGGACACAGGCACCAAGTTGAAGCTGGCGATTTTGGCGTCTCTCAACGCTTCTTCAAAGCTGGCCAGTTTTTCTTTGTGTCTGCCGATTCCTTTAGTAAGGAATATCTCTTTGGGTACAAACGCTTCGTACATTTTTATTTTTCCACTAATTCCTTGATGTGAATTAATATAATATAAATTATAACAAATAACAAAAAGAAAAAGGATTTCTCTTCATCAGCGTTATAATTTACGTTCCACGTTTTACCGGTTGCCCGACTGAACGGAAAACCGATACAATAAGAGTGTAATATATTAATATGAAAAAAACAAAATTACTTTTGGTTACGGCTTTTCTCTTAACCGCGACGGGAGTGTATTCCATGGCAGATATGTTTAAAAACGGCGTTTTGCATTTTGATTATAAAGCGGAGGAACTGGCCCCGGCCGAAGCCGCCGCGCGCGTGCAGCTGGAAAAAGACTTGGCCGCGCTGATTGCCATCCCGCCCGGCGAACGCACCTTTGACAATACCATTATGGGCTACGAGCGCGCCTTTGACAAGTACGGCAACGCGCTGGGCATGAGCGGTTTTCTGTCTTATGTGTCCACCGATAAAAACTTCCGCGACGCCGCCCTGGCGCTCCAAATGCAAATCAGCCAGTATATGGTGGACGTAGCCACCCGGCGCGACGTATATCAGGCCATCCGCCAGTATACCGACACCAACCCCCGGCTGGACCCGGTGCAGGCGAAGCTGGTTAAAGAAATGCTGATTGGTTTTAAAAACAGCGGTATGGAACTAAGCGACGAAGACCTGGAAAAATTTAAAGCCCTTAATAAAGAAAAAGCCGAATACGTCATCAAGTTTGACAAAAACATCCAGGAATACAAAGACCCGCTGGCCGTTACCGAAGAGCAATTAAAAGGCCTGGGGGCGGACTATATCCAAAAACTTGAAAAAACCGAAGACGGCAAATACCTCGTTACGCTGGACTACCCGGACTATGTGCCTTTTATGTTAAACGCCGACGACGAATCCGCCCGCAAAGCGCTGGAATTTAAATACAACCGCCGCGGCGGGGAAGAAAACGTACGGCTGTTGGAAAAAACGCTTACCCTGCGCCGCCAAATCGCGCATTTGCTGGGGTATAACACGTATGCGGATTTAAAGCTGGAAAACCGCATGGCGAAAAACCCCAAAACGGTGATGAGCTTTTTAAAAGATTTACAGAAAAAATTAAAACCGCTGGGCAAAAAAGAAGATAAAGAAATGATTGCCTACAAGAACGAAAATACGGGCAAAAAAAGCCGCACGCTTTATTCGTGGGAAAGCGGCTACTGGAGCAACAAATACCGCAAAGAACACCTGGAGCTGGACAGCGAAAAAATCAAAGAATACTTCCCTTCCCGGGTGGTGATTGACGGAATGCTGGAGCTGTTTGGCGGCGTGTTCGGCATTACGTTTGAACCGGTGGACGTCCCGGTGTGGCATCCTGACGTAAAAGCGTTTAAAATTAAAGACAGCGCCTCCGGCGAACTCATCGCTTATTTTTATATGGACCTTTACCCCCGCGAAGGCAAATACAAACACGCCGCGTGTTTCGGCCTGGTGGAAGGGGAGGAAAAGCAGGACGGCACGTACCAAATCCCGTTCGTGGCGATTGTGGCCAACCTCAATAAACCGTCGGCGGATACGCCTTCACTTTTAAAACACGGGGAAGTGGAAACCCTGTTCCACGAGTTCGGCCACGTCTTGCACAACGCGCTGACTAAATCCAAATACTCGGCTTTCTCGGGCACCAACGTCAGCTGGGATTTTGTGGAAGCCCCCAGCCAAATGCTGGAGCGCTGGGCGTGGGATCCGCAGGTGCTTAAAAAAATCAGCAAACATTATAAAACCGGCGAACCGCTGCCGGACGATTTAATCGGGCGGATGATTGCCGCTAAAAATTTCGGTTCCGGCGGCGCCTATTTGCGGCAGGATTTCTTTGCGCAGTACGATATGACGCTGCACACCGCGAAGATTACGCCGGATTCCACCAAACTGTATTTTGATTTGACGAAAAAAATCCGCGGGCTGCCGCTTACCAAAGGCACCATCCCGCAGGCGTCTTTCGGCCATATTATGGGCGGGTACGACGCGGGGTATTACGGTTATTTATGGTCGGAAGTAATTGCGGAGGATTTCTTCGGCGAGTTTAAAAAGAACGGTATTTTTAATCCCGAAACGGGCTTAAAATTCCGCCGCGAAATTTTGGAAAAAGGCGGCACGCTGGACGAAGAAGAAATGGTGAAAAACTTTTTGGGCCGTCCCGCGCAGAGCGAACCGTTCCTGCAGTCCATCGGCCTGAACCGGGAGGCTTTATGAGCGTTGTCATCGGGATTGACGTGGGCGGTTCCACGACGAAAATCGTGGGTTATACGGACGGGGGGAAACTCGTCTCCATGCTGAAAGTGGAAGCGGCCGACCCGCTGACTTCCGCCTACGGCGCGCTGGGTAAATTCGTCAACGAAAACGGCCTGTCCCTTTCGGACGTCAAACAGATTATTTTAACGGGCGTGGGGTCTTCTTTGTTTAAAAAAGACGTGTACGGCATTCCGACCGCCGCGGTGGACGAATTTGAAGCCATCGGGCTCGGCGGGCTGGCGCTGTCCGGCAAAAAAGAAGGGCTGATCGTCAGCATGGGCACCGGTACGGCGTTTGTGCGCGCCGGCCAGGACGGCATCCGCCACATCGGCGGTTCCGGCGTGGGCGGCGGTACGGTGCTGGGGCTGTGCGGCAAACTCTGCGGCGCGACTTCGTTTAAAACGGTGGTGGAAATGGCCGAAGGCGGCGCATTGGACCGCGTGGATTTAAACATTCAGGACATCAGCAAAGGCGTTATTTCTACGCTTACGCCGGACACCACGGCCTCCAACTTCGGCAAGATGGAAGACGGCGCCACCCACGAAGATTTAACCATAGGCGTGCTGAATATGGTGTTCCAAACCATCGGCATGATGGCCGTGTTCGCCTGCCGCAACGATTCGGTAAAAGACGTGGTGCTCACGGGCACGCTTACCTTGGTGCCGTTTGCCAAAAAAGTTTTCCAGGCTTTACATAAAATGCACGGCGTGAATTTTATTATTCCCAAAAACGCCATTTACGCCACGGCCACGGGGGCGGCGCTTTCCTATTTTAAACGCGGGCAAACCAAATGACGGCTGATAACCGCTCGTATAAAAAATCCAGTTTCGGGCCGGCCTTTTTCTTTTTGGGAAAGAGCCGCCGCGAAGCGCTGGCCGATTATTACGAGTTCTGCCGGCGGATGGATGATATTGCCGACGAGCCGGACGTACCCGCCCCGGAGAAAGAGCTGGACACGTGGGCCGCAGAAATCAGCCGCGTATATGAAGGAACCCCCCGGACGGATTTGGGCAGACGCCTGACGCGGGACGTAAAAAACTTTGGCATTTCCAGGGACCGGTTTTTACTGCTTATTGAGGGGATGCGCGCCGATTTGCAGGGCCGTTCTTACCGGACGCAGCGGGAACTGGAGTGGTATTTATACCGCGTGGCCGTGATTGTGGGCTGCGCGACGCTGGACATTTTGGGCGTCAAGGGCCGGGCGGCGGACGAACTTTCGTTGCAGTTGGGTTCGGCCGTCCAGCTGACCAATATCATCCGCGACGTACACGACGATGCCGCCCTGGGCCGGGTGTATTTGCCGCAGGATATGCTGGCCGCTTTCGGTTTAACGCGCACGGACGTGCTGGAAGGCAAAAAACCGCGCGAACTTGCGGCGCTGCTGGCGGCGCTGGCCGAAACGGCGGACGGATTTTATGCGCGCGCGTTTAAACAAATGAAAAAATTTCCCCGTCTTAAAATGCTGCCGTGCCGGGTGATGGGGTATGTATATGTCAAAAATCTTGCTAAAATAAGAGCAACGGATTTCCATTTTATCCGCCCCGTAAAACTGACAAAGGGCGAGAAATTAAAGAGTATCGGCTATGCACTGCTCAAAACTATTTTCTGACCGTTTATTGCTTGCGTTTGTGATGTGTTTGTCGGCCCCGTTCGTTCAGGCGGCCGGCGGCAAACAAACCGTTTCTTCGTGCCTGGAAAACGGCAAAAAAGCTTTTTCCGCCAAGGAATACCTGCAGGCGCAGGATACGTTTACCCGCTGTTTAAAGCTGGACCCGGACAATGTGGAAGCGCAGCTTTCGCTGGCCGGCGTACTGCTGACGCAGGATGATTTGGACGGAGCGGAAAAATATTTTAACGCCGCTTTAACAAGCATGAAGCGCACGTCCCCCTATTGGTCATACACGTATTCCATGCTGGGCGATATTGCGTTAAAACGCCAGCAAAACGACTTGGCGCTTAAAATGTATTCCAAGTCGCTTGAATACAATGCGGCCAACGTCAATTCTCTGGTGGGCAAAGGCGTGATTGTGGAATACCAGGGCGACAGGCAGGGCGCGGCGGAATACTACCGCTCCGCGCTTGCGGTGGAACCGCTGAACCTGATTGCGCGCAAACGCCTGGTTAATTTGGAACCGGATTACCTGACCAACGATGAAATGCTTGCCGCGCTGAAACAGCGCTACGCCGTCGCGCCCGATGCGGCGCAGCTGACGGAGGACGACCGCGCGCTGTTTGCGGACATTCATAAGGCCGAACAGCGGAGGGGCATTGATTACTTGAAAAACAAGTATCCCAAAGTGCCGCAGGAATATCTGGTGACCATTAATAAAGATACGGATTTTGAACGCGAAATGCTGACGCTGGCCGGTTACAAAGCGCTTGAAAAACACATCGGGCAGGACGCCATCGCCGTTTTCCAAAAAGGCGGAGTGCCGATAAAAGACGTGTTTGATTTGCGCGATATGAAGGGCGAGAAAATTTTTAAGGCGGACAGCACGCTTACCGACAGCGGTTTCTTCGTCTACACCGAAGCGTTGCAAAACCGCAAAGCGTTTTTGCTTCCCAAAGAAGCCGTACCTCCGACGCAGGCGTTTTTAAATAAAGTAGCGGTGCGCGTGCAGGAACTTAAAGACGCGGGGTATGTGGAAATTACGCGCTCGGAACTGAAGATGATTCAAAACCAAACCAAATGTTCCGAAGAAACCCTGCGCTCCAAACTGGGGCTGTACGTGCTGAACGTTACGAAGAACGACCGCCGTTATTTCGTCATCGCCCGCCAGACGGCGGACCCGAAAAAAGGCGTGCCGTATTATTACCTGATGGCCGCGCACGCCAAGCGCAACCCGAACGTAAGGGTGCCTTCCAACTCGCTGGTGGAGAGCTATTCCTATTACGGGTATACGGTGTGTCTGGACGACGGCAACCTGTTGGAATAATTGTTTTTAAGGCAATACCGCGCGGACCACGGCGTAATGCTTTGGTCCGCGTTTTTTTAGGAAACGGGGCCTTGCCGGCTCTCGTTTGTTGCAGGTCTTAGCCGTGTTGTTGCTGTTGTGGTTCCGGCCTTTAGCCCGTCTATAAAATCCGTTTTACGCGGGAGAAGCGTTTTATTTGTCTGAGCGAAGCGAGTTGTAAAACGCGCCGCGTAAAACTGGATTTTATGGGCATTGGCCGGCAGTCTTTTTGTTCCTTACGTCCCCGAATGTTTCTCTCCCAAGTATCTAAAAGTGCCGTCTATTGCCAGTCCCTGGTCAGGCCAGATTGCCTGCCCCCGGCAAGGGGGTTGATTTGTTTTTTTTTTTGATAAATTGGGAATATC
>NZ_CAUDSG010000016.1:0-33972 GCF_958451995.1 Candidatus Avelusimicrobium alvi | reverse complement strand
TTTTTTGATAAATTGGGAATATCAACTTATATAAATAGGGGGATATATCCCGTGCGGAAAACTCTCGGATTTACGCTTATAGAGCTGTTGGTGGTTGTCTTAATTATCGGTATTTTGGCGGCTGTCGCGTTGCCGTCATATGAGTTTGTTGTCAAAAAAACACGTATGAATAACTATTTGGCTACTTTTCGGACTATTAAAAAGAGTATGGAAATGTATCTATTGGCAAGTGGCGGAGTATTTCCTGACACCTTACAGGATTTGGACCTAGACCTACCTGGATGTACTTATAGCATACGTGGATCGCATTTTGTATATATTTGTCAAGACGGGACATTTGAGTATTGGGGACCGTCGCAGGTTCATATTCATCTTACAGTACCCTATATTGACGCCCTAGCGTTATATGCACATTCGGCGGAGAAAAACCAGAAAATTTATTGCAGAGCTAAGGAACCCATAGACAAAAAAGTATGTCTGGCATTGGGGGGTGTATATGTGAATGAAATTGCTGGAGCAAGTCAGTACGAAATGCCGTAAAAGAACCCCGGAGCATTTGCTCCGGGGTTTTCTTCTAAAACAACTTATTTGCCTTTCGTATGCTTTACGGGTTCGCCGTAGTAGGCTTTCAGGTACAGCTCCTTAATTTCGCTGATCAGCGGGTAGCGGGCGTTGCCGCCGGTGCACTGGTCGTCAAAGGCGAGTTCGGAGAGCTTATCTAAGTTAGCCAGAAATTCCTGTTCCGGGATGCCGTATTCTTTGATAGATTTCGGGATGTTGAGTTTATGTTTCAAGTCCTCAATCATATCAATCAGCGTCTGCACTTTAGCGTCTTTGTCATCGCCCAGTTTGTTATGCGGCAGCAGGAAGTCCACGATTTTGCCGTAGCGTCCTTTTACAAACGGGTATTTGTACTGCGGGAACAAGCCCTGTTTGGTGGGTTTATCCGTCGCGTTGAATTCAATGACGTAAGAGAGCAGCAAGGCGTTGGCCAGGCCGTGCGGCACGTGGTACATCGCGCCCAGCTTGTGGGCCATAGAGTGCGAAAGACCCAGGAACGCGTTGGCGAAAGCCATACCGGCAATCGTGGCGGCGTAGTGCATTTTTTCGCGGGCGTTGATGTCCTTTGCGCCAAAGGTGTAAGACTTTTCCAGATACTTAAACACCAGGCGGATGGCTTCCAAAGCCTGGCCGTCCGTAAAGTTCGTGGCGAATACGGAGGTGTAGGCTTCAATGGCGTGGGTCAACACGTCCAGACCGGAGAAAGCCGTCAGGGATTTGGGCATACCGAGCACGAATTCCGGGTCAATAATCGCCATATCCGGGGTAAGAGCATAGTCGGTAATAGCATATTTGGTGCCGGTTTTTTCGTCGGTGATGATGGTGAACGGCGTAACTTCCGAACCGGTGCCCGAGGTGGTCGGGATGGCGACCATGGTGGCTTTTTTGCCCAGGGGCGGAGCCGCGTAAATGCGTTTGCGGATATCCATAAAGCGCATGGCGATGTCTTCAAAGCTCGTGTCCGGGTTTTCGTACATCAGCCACACCATTTTGCCTTCGTCCATGGCCGAGCCGCCGCCGAGGGCGATAATCAAATCCGGCTGCCAGGAATTGGCGATGGACAGCGCTTCGTTGACGTTGGAGATGTTCGGATCGGGCAGTACGTCGGAGAACACGCGGAACTTGATGTTGAGGCTTTCCAAAACGTCGGCAACGGCGCGGACGTGGCCCAGCTGTTCCATCGTTTTATCCGTAATGATGTACGCGCGCTGTTTGTCGGACAGTTCGGCCAGCGCCTGCGAAAGCGCGCCGCGTTTGAAGTAGATTTTGGAAGGTACTTTGTACCAGTACATATTTTCGCGGCGTTCCGCGACGGATTTCACGTTCATAAGATGTTTCACCCCAATATTTTCGCTGACGGAGTTGCCGCCCCAGGAGCCGCAGCCCAGCGTTAAAGACGGCGCGAGTTTGAAGTTGTACACGTCGCCGATGGCGCCCTGGGAAGAAGGCATATTAATCAGTGTGCGGGCGGTGGGCATATCTTTGAAAACGTCAATATGGTCCTCGTTGGCTTCGTCCGTATACAGCACGGAAGTGTGGCCGGCCCCGCCGTAGAGAATCAGGTCGCGCGCCAGCTGGGCGGCCTGGCTGAAATCTTTGGCGCGGTAGAAACCCAGCACGGGGGAGAGTTTTTCGCGGGCAAAGGGTTCTTCGTCGTTTACTTCTTTGGCTTCGGCGATGAGAATCTTGGTGCCGGCGGGCACTTTAATGCCGGCCATTTCCGCGATTTTTTCCGCGCTCTGGCCCACAATGCCGGAGTTGAGCTTGCCGTTTACCACCACGGTGTCGGCCAGTTTTTTGCGGTCTTTTCCGGTTACAAAATGGCAGCCGCGGGCGATGAATTCTTCTTTTACCTGGTCATAGATGGAATCTTCCACGATGACGGACTGTTCGCTGGCGCAGATCATGCCGTTGTCAAACGTTTTGCTCATAATCACGGAGCTGACGGCCATTTTGATGTTGGCGGTGGCGTCAATCACCACGGGGGTGTTGCCCGCGCCTACGCCGATGGCCGGCTTGCCGGAGGAGTACGCGGCTTTTACCATGCCGGGGCCGCCGGTGGCGAGAATGAGGTTGATGTCTTTGTGGTGCATGAGCGCGTTGGAAAGGGGCATGGTCGGGTTGTCAATCCAGCCGATAATGCCTTCCGGCGCGCCGGCTTCCACGGCCGCGTTTAAAACGATTTTCGCCGCTTCAATCGTGCATTTTTTGGCGCGCGGGTGCGGAGAGAACACGATGCCGTTGCGGGTCTTTAACGCCAAAAGGCTTTTAAAGATGGCCGTAGAGGTCGGGTTCGTGGTCGGGATAACGCCCGCAATCAGGCCGATGGGCTCGGCCACCTGGCGGAAGCCGAAGGCGTCGTCGTCCGACAGGACGCCGCAGGTTTTGGTGTCTTTATATTGGTTGTAGATGTACTCGGAAGCGAACTGGTTTTTGATTACCTTGTCTTCCATTACCCCCATGCCCGTTTCTTCTACGGCCATTTTGGAAAGCGGGATGCGGTTCTGCGCGGCGGCGATGGCGGCCGCGCGGAAAATTTTGTCCACTTGTTCTTGCGTGTAAGTCGCATAAATGCGCTGGGCGTCTTTTACCTTGGCGACGATCTGGTCCAGATGGGCCAATTCCTCGGGGGTGGCGACGCACGGCGCTGCAGTTTTCTTTTCCGCCATAATTAATCTCCTTTGCGATGCAAAATAATCAGATAGATATTTTGATATCTATATTTTATCTTTTGCGGGTAATAAAGTCAACATCCCCTCGGAACTGTTAAAAGCGGGCGGCTTGACAGCGGGAAATTAAAAATATATCATAGATATTATAATATCCAGTAATTGCCGACGGAGTGACTAAATCTATGAGCCTGTTTCACCGTAAAAAAGACATCAGCATCCAAACCATCCGCCGTCTGCCGCAGTACCTGCGGATTTTTTACAACCTGCACGCCTACGGGCGCGAGCTGGTTTCTTCCACCGCGCTGGCCGAAGAAACGCAGCTGCTGCCCATTGTGATTAAAAAAGATTTACAGGCCGTGGGGGCCCCCAGCAAACTGCGCGCGGGGTTTAAAGTGGCGGGCACGATTGCCGTGATTGAAAAATTCCTGGGCTGGAACAATTTAAACAAAGCGTTTCTCGTGGGCGTGGGGCATTTGGGCGCGGCGCTGTTGGGGTTTGACGGGTTTAAAAACCACGGGCTGGAAATTGTGGCCGCGTTTGATACGCACCCGGAAAAGGTGGGCAGCGCGTTTCACGGCGTGCAGGTGTATCACACCGCGCAGCTGGCGAGCGTGATTGAAAAACAGGATTTGCGGATTGCCGTGCTGACGGTGCCCGCGTCCGCCGCGCAGGGTATTACGGATACGCTGGTGGCGGCGGGGATTAAGGCCATTTGGAACTTTGCGCCCGTTAATTTAACGGTGCCGCCCGGCGTGGTGGTGCAGAAGGAGGATATTTCCTCCGGCCTGGCCGAGCTGTGCGCGAAACTAAAAAGTAAATAACGCCTGCCGTATTCTGACGGCGGCGTGTGTCTGCTAAACAGTAAATTCTTTCTATGCAAGAGGGGGCCGCCTGGGGGCGGTCCCCTCTTGGGTTGTTTCCATCTAACTAATACTACCGTCTAACATTCTACCCCCGGCCGTGCAGATAAAGAACCGCTCCCAAAAGACTTTTGTGTCCCCGAATGTTTCTCTCCCAAGTATCTAAAAGTGCCGTCTATTGCCAGGCCCTGACCAGGCCAGAGCTCCAAGGCCCGGACCCTGCGGGCCGTCCGGATGGGTGTGGTCGTTTTAAGCAGGTCTTAGCCCTGTTTATAAAACGCCTCAAGGCGGAAGAATGTTTTTACTTGTTTGAGCGGTAGCGAGTTGTAAAAACATCCGCCGCGAGTGCGTTTTATAGGGCCCGAACCCTGCGGGTGGCTTTTCGGGCTCGCTGTTACGGTGCTTGGCAACATTGTGTAAACAGTGTGGCTCAATTAGTCGGATGTACCCGCATAGACAACCGTCCCCTGGAAGGGGGCCTTGATTTGTTTTTTTTTTTGATAAATTGGGGGAAGACCTATTGGGTCGTATCCCCTCGCATGCCTCGTTTAAACTCTTTTCTCCGGGGATATTTGGTCCATTCCCGCAAGGATGGAAGGAGTTTCTATGAAACATATTCTTTTGTTTTGTCTGTCTTTGTTCTTGTCCGTACCGTCTTTTGCCGAGATTATTTCTTCGGTCAGCTTTAATCCGTCTCGTATGGGTGAATATACGTATTTAAAGATAACGGATAAAGCCAATTTAAAAGGAGGCTTAAACGCCACCACAATGAACATTAACTCCGGCGGCACCGTAACGATGACGACGGATAACAGCGCGCGTATTTATGACGTGCCGACGGTAACGGGCGCGTCGGGTTCCGCTATCAATATGCCGAATACGGCTTTCCACGGCAATACGTCCAATACGTATTCCAGCTATAAATCGGAAAGCACATCCGCCCCGTCGGGTCTTTTACCGAGTGTAGCGGCCAAAGGCGGCACGCAGACATATAATAATGATTCGTATATCCAAACCTTGGACGCCGTAAATATGCTCAAACAGAAAGTGGGGAGTTTAAAGGGCGGCACTTTGGAGATTACGGGCAACAGCGGAAGCACGGTGGGATTGTACGACAGCGGGAATACGGCAGGTTTCCACTTGGCGGGGAATGATATCCCGGAGCCTACGGCCGCGCATACCAATACGGGCACTAACTTAACCCAGTGCCAGTTGGCGTGGGAGAAGCGCAAGACGAGTGACAGTACGCCGAAAGAAGTGTGGCTGCTGGCGCTTCAGAACTGCGGCAGCGGCGAAGGCGGGTGTGATGACTCGCTGAAAGAAATGTGTGTTAATCCGCCTGCGAAACAGGGAAATTTAATTTTGTTGAGCACCCCCGGCACCTGGAATTCGCAGACGTGTGAGTGTACCTGCCCGTCCGGGTCTACGTTACAAAGTTCCGGATATTGCCAGAGATCTTTGAGCCCGGTAGATCCTGTAGATCCGGTTGAGCCAGCGGAGCCCACATATCAATGGGTCCTCACGTCGGAGGGATATCAAGGGGAAGCCATGAGCAACTCTGTTTCGGGATCTCTTAATTGTGCTGCGTCCTGTGCCATAACGGCAACGGCTTCCTTACCTTTTGGGAAATATCAAATCCCGTCCAGCCATGAGGCGAATTATTTTGTGCCGCCTTGCAGCAGCAGCAACGTGGGACATACCTGCGCTACCCAGGTGAAAATAAATTCACAGACCGGGGAACTGTATAGGGATGATCTGGCAGAAGGGGGCGTAATGATTAAGTCCTATTGTCCGAAATATCAATGCCAGGCTGTTTATTAAATACCTTCCCCCGCTTAACAGCGGGGGTTTTTGTTCGTACCGTTGTTTGGCGCGGGGCTTGACGCGTTTTTTTTTTGATAAATTGGGGAAAGACCTATTGGGTCGTATCCCCTCGCATACCTCGCTTAAACTCTTCTCTCCGGGGATATTTAGGCCATTCCCATCAGGATGGAAGGAGTTTCTATGAAACGAGTTTTAACCGTCTTAGTTTTACTTTCCGGCGCGTATATATTACACGCTGAACAAATGACGTTTGTTACCACCTTGTCTTCTCCCTTGGGCACGTTTGCGCAGCTGGAAACGGCGGACTACAGCGCCACCACGTCCGTACCATTGTTAAACTTTTGCAATACGCGTTCTCCTGCCGGTACGGTAACGCTTAAAGGGGCGGACACCTATTTACAAACACTGTCTTTGAAAAACGGCACCACTCTGGGCGGCAACACGCCGGAGTACCGCATTTCGGGCACGCTTAGCGTCAATAACAACAGCGAAGTAACAGGCGGATGTCTGCTGGCGAATACGGCCACGGTGTCGGGAGCTTCATCGGCTAAAAGCAAAGTGGAAGACACGTTATATGCGGCCAGCTTAAAAGTAAAAGGCGCGAAAGCCGCCAGTCTGACCATTCCGGGGCAGGTGCAGACGGTTGGGACGGGAAGCGGTTTAACTATGTATTGGAGTAATTCGGAATGTTCCTCTTCCTCAGAGGGTTCCTCAGCGGGAAACGGCGGCGTGGAGTTTGTCAGTATGGGGGATGGGTTAGGCTATGAGAGCAAAGATTATGTAGATGTAAAAGATTATATTTATCCTCGGAATACTGCTTATACAGACGGTAAACCCCTCTGGTATCTTTATGACGGCGATAATGACCAACGCGAGTTTGACTTAAATTGTGAATGCGTCGTCTGTTATAACGAAGGTTCCGTGGATAGGCGACCCAAAAGCTTCTTTAATACTTATTTTCAATCGCCTACCCTGTGTAAGGATTCAAACTGGCCTACACCTTCGTTGTCCACTAATATGGGCTCTGCATACGGATTGGCTGAATATGTTCAGGCGCGCCCGGATCCCAGTTATTATAAACAAGACGGTTTTTGGATGACCGATGTTTTTTATACGGAGGAGTACCTTTTTGGCGGTCATTATGGAAGCAACGCGCACAGCTATCTTGAATTGAACGCCAGCTGTAATAGTGATTTGGGGGATGTAGGACCTTATTCGCTGGATACGCGCAAAAAATCTTTTGCGATGGGCTGTTTATATCCGTCTGGGGACGGATATGTGCATCACTATTGTGCATTTTGGAACTGTAAGATATGGAAGAAAGAGAACGATTCCTGCGATGAAGAAACTGACGGCGGAAGCAGTTATTTGCTAAAGTCCAGATAATATCCGGCGGGGAGTACAAAAGGGCGTTTGGCCGGATGGTTTTTTAATGCAATACTTCCATAAACCCGTTCCGCATACACGCGCGGAACGGGTTTCGTTTGAAAGGCTCTCCCTGTTTTTATATCTGCTCGCCGCCGATAAATACGGCTTGCGGTTGGAAATCTTTGTTGAGAAGCGTGATATCCGCCTCCGCGCCGTCTTCTATGCGGCCCCGGTGGGTCAGCCCCGTCAGCCGGGCCGCGTTGGAACTGGTGCAGCGGGCGGCCTGCGGCAGGGTGTAGCCAAAATCCAGCAGGTTTTTGAGTCCCCGCGCCATCGTCAGCGCGGACCCTGCGATAACACCGTCTGCCTTGCGCCGCCATACGCCGCCTTCAAACGCCACTTCTTCTCCGTTGGCGATGAAAGGGCCGCTCTGCTGCCCGGTGGGGAGTAATGCGTCCGTCACCACGACGATGTTTTCCACCGGCTTGACGGTGCGCAGGAAGGATACAATGTCCGGGTGGACGTGTACGCCGTCGGCGATGATTTCGCACGAAATGCCCGGGTGCATCAGCACCGCGCCGGATGCGCCGGGCGCACGCTGGTTAAACGGGCTCATGGCGTTAAACAAATGCGTCGCGTGCGTAACGCCGCGCGCGGCACCCAGCAGAAATTCGTCGTAAGTGGCGTTGGTGTGGCCGGCCTGAGGCAGGATGCCGTGTTCTTTGCAGAAGGTGATGACGGCCTCAATGCCCGGCAGTTCGGGCGCGAGCGTCATGGCCGCTATTTTGCCGTCCGCGGCTTCATACAAGCGTTTGAATGCGTCCAGATCGGCGGGGGAAATATCTTCCGGCTTCATGACTCCGGGCTTCTTGGGCGAAATAAACGGGCCTTCCAGATGAAACCCAATTATCCGCGCGCCTTTTTCTTTGCCAAACGCGGGCGCCAGATTTTTAAGCAAAGTTTCCATTTCGCGCGGCTTGCCGCAGTAGAGCGTGGGGCAGAAGGCCGCCACGCCGTGCTTGGCCAGCTCTTCCGACATGGCCCACAGCGCTTCGGGCGTGCCCTGTTCGGGCCCGTGCCCGGCGTATCCGTGGATGTGCAAATCAATAAACCCCGGTACGGCAAACGCGCCCTTTCCGTCCGTGCGCGGCAGCTGCTGCGCCTGCGGCGGGAGTTCGCCGTCCGGCAGGAGACGGAAAATCTTGCCGTCTTTTATCCACAAAGCGGCGTTTTGCAGGGTGTCGTCCGGCGTAACCGCGCATATGTTGGCGAGTAAAAATTCGGGCATGGTTATGCCTCCTCTATTTCCAGCGTCCAGTGTTCGGCGTCCGGTTCGGCCTGCATCCGCGCGTCCAGCTTGGCTTTGGCGGCGGCGGCCAGGAGCGAGCAGGCTTCCGGGTCCGCCAGCAGGGTGGCGTGCGGGTGGAGTTTTAGGGCGGTAATAGGCCAGTTTAAGTCTTTACCGGGCTCAAACAGCCGGGCCACGGCTTCGGCTTTTTTTGTGCCCGAGGCCAGGAACAGCACTTCTTTGGCGTCTGTTACCGTGCCGATGCCGACGGAAAGCGCCTGATGCGGCACGCGCCGCAGGTCGTTTAAAAAGAAGCGGGAATTGGCTTCTATGGTGCTGGGGGTCAGCTCCACCGGGCGCGTGCGGGTGTTAAAGGCCGAGCCCGGCTCGTTAAACGCAATATGTCCGTTGCGTCCCACGCCGCCCAGGAATAAATCAATGCCGCCGGCTTGGGCGATGGCGGCTTCGTAATCCGCGCATTCTTTGTTTAAATCCGCCGCCTGACCGTTTAAAATATGGATGTTTTCGGGGCGGATGTCCACCTCGTTAAACAGGTTTTGGCGCATATAGCTGTGGTAGCTTTGCGGGTGGTCCTGCGGCAGGCCGACGTATTCGTCCATATTAAACGTGATGATATTTTTAAAACTCAGCAGTCCTTCTTTATGAAACAGGCGCAGGTTGGCGTACATATCCACCACCGTCCCGCCGGTGGGCAGGCCCAGCACAAACGGTTTTTCGGGCGAAGGCGCGGCGGCGTTGATTTTTTCTTTTACGTACGCCGCGGCCCACAGACCCAAATTCATTTTTGTTACGACTAAACGCATATATCCCCCAAACGTTTATTTTAAATAGGGTTTAATTTCGTCGGAAATTAAATCCGCTTCCGGCCCGATAACCACCTGCACGCTGCCCGCCGCGCCTTTTACTACGCCGCGCGCGCCCAGTTTTTTAAGCGCGTCCGCGTTGACTTGGTCGTCGTGCGCCACTTCCACGCGAAGCCGCGTGGCGCAGGCGTCAATGGTTTTGATATTGTCTTTTCCGCCCAGGGCCGCCAGGTATTTTTGGCCGCGGGTGTCTTGCCGGGCGGGCGCGGTTTCGGCCGCGCCGGCGGGGGCGGCGGTTTGCCGTTCAGGGGCGTCTGCGGGTTCTTCTTCCCGGCCCGGCGTTTTTAAATTCCATTTGGTGATGACGAAGTAAAACACCGCGTAATACACCCCGCCGTACACCAGCCCCACGGGCAGTAAAATCCACGCGTTGGTGCCCAGGCCGTAGCTTAACAGATAGTCAAAAAGCCCCGCCGAAAACGTAAAGCCCAGCTTTACGCCCAGGACGTTCATCACCGTCATGGAAATGCCCGTTAAAACGGCGTGCACCACATACAGCGGAAACGCCAGGAACATAAACGAAAATTCAATCGGCTCCGTGATGCCCGTTAAAAAGGACGTCAGCGCCATGGAAAGCAAAATGCCCGCGGTGGCTTTTTTGCGTTTGGTGTCGGCGGTTTTAATCATGGCCAGGCACGCGGCGGGGAGGCCGAACATCATAATGGGGAAGAACCCGGCCATAAAGGCGCCGGCTTCGGGATCTTTGGCGAAGAAGCGCGTTAAATCCCCGTGTACGACGGTGTCAATGCCGTTTTGCACGGTCATAAAATCGCCGAACTGAAACCAAACGAGGTTGTTTAAAATGTGGTGCAGGCCCAGGGGAATGAGCAGGCGGTTGGCCAGACCGTAGAAGAACAGGCCGATATTGCCGGAGGTAATCGTCCAGTCCCCAAACGCGCCGATAACGCGGCCGATGGGCGGCCAGATAAAGTACGCCGCGCCCGCAATGACGAGGCACGCCGCGCCCGTGACAATGGGCACAAAACGCCGTCCGCCGAAGAAAGCCAGGTAGGAAGGCAGCTTGATGTTTTTGTATTTGTTATACAAAAGCCCCGCCGTTACGCCCACGATAATACCGCCCAAAACGCCCATGTTGATGTTCGGGTCCAGTACTTTTAAGGCGGACGTTAAAATCACATAGCCCACAAAAGACGCCAGCGCCGCCGCGCCGTGGTTTTCGTCCGCAAAACCGATGGCTACGCCGAGGGCGAAAATAATGGGCAGGTTGTTAAACACCGCACCGCCCGCTTCGGAAATAAACGCGATGTTGAGTAAATCCGGCTGTCCCAGACGTAAGAGCAGGCCGGCGATAGGCAATACGGCGATGGGCAGCATTAACGCTTTGCCCAGTTTAACAAGTCCTCTTCCCGCTGCGGCTGCGAAGCTTTTTACGGCGTTCATAGTTCCTCCGGTAATGGTAAATTAAACGGCTGTTATGCTATACGGCAAATTCTTTGCGCGCCAGCGCGCGCACTTCCTGCGCGGATGCGAGCCCGACGGCGGCTTGTGCGGCGGCGGCGCATTTTTTTGCGTCCAGGCGGCGCACCAGCGCCTTTACCTCCGCCACGGCTCCGGCCCCGACGGCCAGTTCCGTTACGCCCAGGCCGATTAAAAACGGCACGGCGGCCAAATCGCCGGCCATCGCTCCGCAGACGGCTACGGGTTTGTGGTGCTTTTTAGCGCCCGCGCAAGTCATCTCAATCAGCTTTAACACCGCCGGATGCAAATGGTCCGACAAGGCGCTCAGCTCTTTATGGCCCCGGTCTATCGCCAAGGTGTATTGCGTAAGGTCGTTGGTGCCTACGGAAAAGAAATCCGCGCGGCGCGCCATTTGCTCGCTGGTCAGCGCGGCGGAGGGAACTTCCACCATAATGCCTACTTTTACGTCGGCGGTTACGCCCAGGGCGGCTTTTTCTTCGGCGATTATTTTTTTAAAAAAGTCCACCTCGTCCGCAAACGCAATCATCGGCAGCATAATGCGGGCGCGGTCCGCGGGTGTTACGCTAAGCATCGCGCGGATTTGCGTGTGGAAAAACGCTTCGTTGCGCTTGAACGCGCGTACGCCGCGTATGCCGACGATAGGGTTTTCTTCCGCCGGGATATCCACGAACGGGAGCGGTTTGTCGCCGCCGGCGTCCAAGGTGCGGAAGGTAACGGTTGTTCCGCCCGCCGCGTCCAGCACCGCCTGATAGGCGGCCTGCTGTTCGGCTTCGGACGGAGCCTGCGCGCGGCCGTGGAACAAAAATTCCGTGCGCACGAGCCCGAGCCCGTCCGCTCCGTTTTGGGCGGCCAGGGCGGCTTCTTTTTCGTTGGAAACATTGCCCTCCACCCAAATGCGTACGCCGTCCTGCGTGGCGGCGGCGTCTTGCGCGGCGGCCTGCTGTTTGGCGCGTTCCTGGCGGCTTTGTTCCAAGCGCGCGGCAAAGGCCTGGCACTGCTGTTCGTCCGGGTTGACAAAGGCGGCGGCCGCGTCCCCGTCCAGGCAGACGGCTGCTCCCGCCGGTACGCTAAGTACGTTTTGCCCCGCACGCACGACGGACGGAATGCCCATGTTGCGCAGCATAATGCTGGCGTGCGCGGTAGGGGAGCCCTGCGCTAACAGTACGCCGGCCACGCGTCCGTCAAAAGCGGATACTTCGGACGGCAGCAGTTCGTCCGCCAGTAAAATGCATCCGGCCGGAATTTCGGGCGCGGCTTGCTGGCCGCCGCTTAAACGCAACAGAAGAGCGCGGCGCAAGTCTTTCAAATCGGCGATGCGTTCCATTAAAAAGCGGTTGTTGGTTTTTTTAAGCACGTCAATGCTGTAGCGCACGGCTTCGTTTACGCCGTAGGCGGCGGACTTGCCGCGCGAAATGGCTTCCTGCGCCGTGTTTAAGAGCACCGGGTCTTTTAAAATACCCAGATGGGCCGACAAAATATCTTTGGCCGCGTCGCTTTTCTCCGCCGCGATTTTGGCCTCGGTTTCGGCGGTCAACGCGCGCAGCGTTTCATCCAGCAGGCGGCGTTCGGCCTGAGGGTCGGAAGCGTTTTCTTCAAACGCCGCGTCTTCGGTTTGGAATAAAAAGGATTTTCCCTGCGCCAGGCCGCCGCAGGCGGACAGGCCGGAAAGGCGGACGGGTTTGGAAAAATCGGCCGGAGCGTCTTCTGCCGCGGTTTCGGGGGCGGCGGAAGGAGCGGAAACGGCGTCTTTCTCGCCGAAACCTTCTTTAAACCCGGCTTCTATTTTGGCCAGTGCGGCTTTGGCCTGGTCTGCGGGGCCGGCGGCGCGTACGGTGATTGTATCGCCGGCGCAAAGCGCCATGCCCATAATGCCCACAATGCTTTTGGCGTCGGCGGCGTGGCCGTCTTTAACCAGCTGCACCGTAAACGGATGCGCCATAGCCAGCTGGGCAAGCACCGCGGCGGGGCGGGCGTGCAGGCCGTTTGGATTAATGACGGTAATGGGGGAAGATTCGGTGAACGTTTCCTGTGCGTCCGCGGCGGCGGAAGCGCCCCCGGCGGCCACTTCAAACAGCGGCTGGCCGGCTTTGACGAGTCCGTCCGCCTTTTGCAGGGCGGGCGCGTCGGCGGGAGCCGTCACCACCACCATCACAAACGGGCTGGCGGCTTTTTGCGCCAGCACTTCCTGGCTGAATTTTAAAAGCGGCTGGCCCAGGGTAACGCTGTCGCCCGCTTTGGCAAGCGGCGTAAAACCTTCGCCTTTTAAAGAGACGGTTTCCAGCCCGACGTGAATGAGTACTTCCGCGCCGTCTCGGCCCAGCACTAAGGCGTGGGAGGCTTTGTTAAAATTGATGATTTTTCCGTCAAAAGGGGCAAAGACGGTGTCGTTTGCGGGGTCAACGGCGATACCGTCGCCAAGCATATGTTCGCTGAATACCGGGTCCGGCACTTGTTCCAGGGGGACGACTGCGCCGTCCACGGGAGAAAATACTTTTAGTGTGTTGGGCATAGGAGCTCCTTGAAAGGTTATCTCCATTATAGTATATTCTTGGGGTTTTTTCTGTAGTGAAAAAAGAGGTTATAAGCGGAGCGGATGGGGAGAGGGAAAAATAAAAAAGCCCCGGAGATTTTCCGGGGCTTTTTGCGTGCATCGGTAAAGCTTATTTTTCTACCGTCAGCGCGGCGGCCGCGGTGTGCGCGCCGAACTCGGGCGCGTACATGGACTGCGCCTGCGCGGGCAGCGCGTGGAAACGGCCTTCCACCGTCGGGCGCAGTACGTAGTTAAACGTAACGGTGCCGGCGGGCAGCCAGTTGATGAAGAAGTTTGTTTCCGCGTCGCGGTTTTCGCGGTAGAGCCAGAGCGGATCTGCGGTCCAGCCGCTTAACAGCTCGTCGCTTTCAAAGCCGGCGGGCTTCGGGTCCGACAGGCGGACGTATTCAAACGCGCTGTCGGTGGTAAGCGTCAGCTGGACTTCCACCTCGTCGCCCACTTTTACTTCGCCCAGGTCCTGCACCGGGCGGAGTTTTTGCACGCCGTCCTGCGTGAAGCGGGTAAAGTACTGGCGCGTGACGTTGATGACCCCTTTGGGAGACGCCTTGGCCTCGGCCGATTTGTAGATGAGGGAAAGCGAAGCAAAGTCCGTCATCACGCCTTTCTTTTGAATCTGCGCGGAGAAAGCTTCGGGCGTTACCTGCCGTCCGCGGCGCACGAGCTGGAGGTCTTCCGTCCAGTCAAACGGTTCAAACGAAAAGTTTTTCGTTTCGCCCGCCCAGGTGACGGTATATTGCACGGGCAGCGAAAGCGCGCCTTTGTGTTTCATAACGTCCAGGAGCGTAAACACGGCCTGCGCGGCGGCTTTGGAGTCCGTCCAATCGTTTACCTGACGGTTGAACAGCAGCCACTGGGTCATGGCGTCAATTTTGTCGGACTGCGGGCGCAGTTCCAAAATCGTACGCAGGGTAACGGTCTGCGTGGTCAGCGTGTCGCGGTACCACACCCAGCTCTGCGGTTCGGGCGCAAAGTATGCGCCGGTCAGGTCGTTTTGTTTCATGCGCGAGAGCACCAGATCCAGGTAGCGGTTGGCTTTTACGTCGTCGCCCAGGCGGTGGTATACCGCGGCCGCGTACGTTTGGCCCAGGGCCGTCATAAAGCGGGACTGCTGGTCCGCATAGTCCGCCCAGCGCTGGATATAGGGCTTGGCTTCAGCCGTTTGGGCCCAGCTCTGCGGGAAGGCCGAGAGCGTGTACGCCGCGTACAGCGCATACGCCACCGCGGATTCGGAACCGGTTTTGTCTTGCTGAAGGCGTTTTTCAATGCGCGGGCGGATATAGGCAAAAGCCTTTTGGGCCGCGTCCTGCGGGATTTCGGCGTTATAAGACAGCGCCTGCGCAAACGCGTTTAATGCGTAGAGCGTCAGATAGTCGTCGTCCTGGCCGCCGGGGAACCAGGCAAACGCGCCGCTTTCGTTTTGGAATTTGGCGATCTGCGCGAGTTCTTTGGCCTGCCGGTCGGACACGATTTGCGGGTTAAAGAGGTCAATAATATCGGCTTCTTTCACCTGTTGGCCCTGGGCCTGGCGCAGCCACGGCGTTTGCTCCAACAGCGTCAGGCGCAGCGGGTCGGATTCGTTCCACGAGGCGGTGAGACCCGTGCGTTTGGGCAGTTTGGAAACGGCGTTTTTTAACTGCGGATAGGCGGTGTAGAATTTGTTCACCACCGCCAGCGGCACGTAGCGGTTGAGCGAGGACACCAAGTCCTTATACGGCGAAGAAAGCAGATTGGGCATGGAGTTTAACACCGAAAGCGCCAGGCTGGGGTTTAACGTCAGCGCGGCGGTTTGGAGTTCGGCGTCCGATACGTTTTCAAGCTCCGTCAGTTTCAGCTCGTTCATCCCGTTTTTAAGCGCGATGTTGGCGGTGGCCAGCAGGCGTTCTTTCCCCGGGAAAACGGGCAGGGTTTTCTGTTCGCCGTCGCTGTTTTTGCCGCTGCGCGCGGTAACGGTAATGCTGTAGAGCGCCGGGTCGGCCGGGGCGGTAACGTCCCAGGTTACGAACTGGGTGGCGTCGGCGCCCACGGAAACGGTCTTTTTGGCCTTGGCGATGCCAAAAGCGTCGTTGGCGGAGGCATTGTCTTTTTTAACGGTAATTTCCACGTCCGCCGAGAGTTTTTTGGAGGTCAGGTTCGTTACTGCGGCCTGGAGCACGCCTTTGTCGCCCTCGCGGTAAAAGCGCGGCATCTGCAGGCGGACCATAAAGTCTTTGCGGGTGACGGTCTGGGCGGAAAATGCGCCGAAATCGGCGTTTTTGGTAAGCACAAAGCCCAGGATGTTCCACGCCGTAAGGCTTTGCGGCATCGTCAGGCGTACGGAAGCCTGGCCGTTGACGAGCGGAAGGGCTGGGTTGAAGTAAGCGGTTTCGGAAAAATCCGTGCGCAGAACGGCTTTTTCTGTGCCTGCGGTTTCTTCCGCAGCGGATTCCTGTGTCTCGGCACTCAATGCCATGGCCATATCCGCTTCATCCACCGCGCTGCGCTCAATGGCATATTCCACGCCTTCCTCATAGAATTCCGAGCCTTCGTCATAGGCTGCGACCTGAATCGTATTAGCGGATTTGGCCATAGCCATCCGCGGTACGGCCATGGCGCTGCGGGTGCTGTACAAAGCGCCGCCTAAGGCGCCGTAGAAGCGGCGGGGCATGCGCAGGTTCAGCGTCGGCAGCTGGGGCGGTGCGTAGAACGGCTGGTCAATTTCATCGTAATATACGCTGGCGTAGCCGGTCAGGGCGCTGTCGGCGCGGTCCACAAATTGGGCCGTTTGCGGGAACAGCGTGTCCAGCGTGAAGGGATTATTTTTCTTGGCGTAGTAATCCAGCGATTTATCGTATACGGTTACGCTGGCCTGGCCCTGCACGGGGCTGCCGGTGGCGTCTTTGGCGGTCAGTTTCCACGCGGCGGTTTCGCCGGGGCGTACGGCGTTGGGAACGTCAATCAGCACGCCGAGTTCTTTATTGTCAAAGGGCACCTGCACGGTGGCGGAACCCTCGTGGAACGCATAATTGCTGGCGCCAAACCACGTAAGGCCTACGCCGCCGCGTTCTTCCTGTTCCACGGGGAAGGAATAGACGGACACGCCGCCCGGAAGCAGGTCTTTGCGCGTGAGGAATGTGTTGCCGCGCGAGACTTCCACGCGTTTGGAGCCGGTTAAAGCCCCCGCACCCAGCAGGATGCGCGCGGTTTCGCCGGGATAGTATTTGGCATGCTGTACCAGCGTTACGGCCGGCAGCTGAAGGGCGGACTGGTCCTGCGCCACCACAAAAATCATTTGCTGCGTGTCGGCCTTGTCCGCTTTTACCGTCAGGCGGTAGACGCCTTCGGGCAGGGCGGGCAGGCGGATAGTCTGCGGGCCGGGCGTTTTAAAGTTCAGTTCCTGGATAAACGCTTCGGCTTCTTCTTGGGCGTTGCGATAGATTGTTTCCAGTGAAGAGCGGTTGTTAGGGTTGAAATACTCGTCGGCTTCGCTTTGTTCTTCCCGGGGAAGTACGTTTTCCAGCCGTACGGCGCGCACGGTTACTTTGCCGGAAACGGAGCGTCCGTCCGCGTCCGTCAGGTCAATTTGCGCGAGCGAAGAAGCTTCGGCGTTTGCATCGTAGAAACCCTGGGAAAATTCCACTTTAAAGAGCTTGGGCTGTGCGCTTATTTTGTACGTGCGCGACGCACTGATGGCGCGGCCGCTGTCGTCGTACGCTTCGGCTTTGACGGTGTACTGCGTAAACTGTTCGTCTTTGTCGGCCGGGGCGGGGGTAAATTCAATTTTAAAATCGCCCTTGTCGTCCGTGCGGGTTTCGCCCTGGGCGACTTGCGTGGTTTCGTGGCGCAGGATGCGCGTCCACCACCAGTAGAAGGGGGGAACGTAATCCTGGCGCGAAACGGTATATTTCACCGTGGCTTCCTGCAAAGGCGTGCCGAAATAGTATTGGGCGTGTCCGCGCACCGCGGCGGTTTTGCCGTATTCCAGGGCTTTTTCGGGCTCCGCAAGGGTCAGCTCGTAATCGGGGCGTTTGAAATCTTCCACTTGGAAATTGTCGTAAGTGCGGTAGGTGCGGCCGTTGACGGTAACGGAAACCGCAATCTGAAAATGGCCCAGCATCGGGTTGTCCGGCAGGGTCATTTCCGCGCCGGCGGTGCCCATGGCGTTTAAGAGCGGACTGGCGGAAAAGACCGTGTCGCCCGACGGGCTCGTTACTTTAATTTGCACGCGGCGGCCGGGCAGCACTTTTAAGCCGCGCGGAAGCGTTTCAAAGGCGTTGACGGCCAGCTGTACTTTCTGCCCCGGGCGGTAGATGGCGCGGTCCGTCTGCGCGTAGAGGCGCACCGGGTCGTTGGCGTAAAAATGGAAGTAGACCGAACTCGGCGTATAGGCGAGGCTGCCTTCTTTTTCCGCCAGGGCGTTTACAAAATGGGTATTGTTGGCTTTGCCTTCCGCCGGGGATACGGTTATGGCGCGCGCCAGCGCGGCGGTGCCGTCCGCACCCGTGGAAGCTTTTTCACGCGTTCCGTTCCAGGCGGTGATAACGTCCAGCTTGGCGTTTCCCTCCGGCATACCCGTTTTGAGGTTGACGGTGTAGAAGCGGAACAGGTTCGGGCGGTAGGTTTTGGTTTTGGAAGAGAGCGTGGCGGTGTATTTGTCCGGATTGTCTTCAATCGCGGCGGTAACGAAGAGCGCCAGATCCGTGGCGTTGATTACCACGCCCAATACGGGGGAATCTATCATATCAAAAGATTCGTCCCAGCTGGCGAGGGCGACGTAAAAACCGTTGTCCAGCTCCGGCAGGGAGACGGATACTTTTTGGCTGCGGTAGGGCTTTTGATAGGAAATCTGCGCCGAGGCCGTTTTAAAGGGGGCGCGGTCCAGAAATTTGGTAATGTCGCGCCGGTCCAGCCTGGAGAGAAAATCCCACGAGTTAATCGTGCTTCTGGGGTTCGTCCGGCGGTAAAGCGTTTGGAGTTCCTCAAACGATGTTTTGTACACGCGCACGTAAACATTTCCGGCGTTGCGGACCGTAAAGGGGAGCCGGGCCTTTTGGGGATTAAAGGCGGCGGGCATCGGGCCGAAAGACAGTTCTTTGCGTACAATTTCTTTAGCCAGCTGGCCGGCCTGCAAGGTGTAGTAAGATTCTTCCAGCGTTTGGCCGTATTCGCAGAGTTTTAAAGCGTCCGCCGGGTCGTCATTTTGCTTGAGGAGCTGGGCGGTGCGGTAGGCCGCGTAGGCGTGGCCGTAGTCGGTATCTTCCGGGGAAACATAGCCTTTTAATTTGCTCCAGAAGTTCAGTTTCTGCGGGGTGTAGCCGCTGATGAGCTTTACTTGTTCCACTGCGGTTTGCAGGGCTTTTTCTTTGTTTTCAAGGGTAAAGTAGGACGGATTGTCAAAGGGGAGCAGGATGAACTCGGTCCGCCAGATAATTTTGGCGTTTTGGCGGCTTTTTCCGTCCAAGAGATAAGCCGTTTCCAGAATATGGGCCAGCTGGCCGGCCTTGGCCTGTTGGGCGGGCACGGGCTTGGCGGCGCCGTCCAGATAGGTGTATGCCGCGGCGCGCGCCAGCGGGAGGATTTCGCCGCCGGATTTCAGCCGCTGCGCCCAGTTGTACACAACGAAGTCAAACAGCGTGGGGATGCGCCGGGTGTCCGTGTCTTTTAAATTTAAAATCAGCGTTTCTTTTTCCACCGGGGCGTTAATCAGCGCGGCGCGCAGGGCCCAGAGGGTTTCGTAGTCCTGGTCAATTTGCGCGTTCCACTGCGCCTGCGTCCATTGTTCCAAAGAGACGGTACCGTCCTCGGACGCAATTTCCCGTTCGTTCATTAATAAAGGATAGACGGAAACCACTTGTTCCGCTGTTTGGATGCGGTAGAGGAGAAAGCGGGCTTTCCATAAATCGTTTGCGGGCAGTTCATAGCCCAGTATGGTTTTGGCGGCGTTCATATATTCGCCCAGGTTGTACTGGCAGGCCGCTTTGCGCAGCTGGGCCTGCAGGCGGTCTTCGCCGGTGGCGGTTTGCAGGATTTGCTCGTATTGCGCCAGCGCGGCGGTATAATCCCCTTTGGCGTAGGCTTCTTCGGCCTTAGGCAGGCTTTGCGCGTTTACGGCCAGCGGGAACAAAATAAGCCCCAACAGCAGATGAACGGTTTTTTTCATATTCCTTCTCCCCTTGTGTATACTGCAGTATTTCCAGAAGAAAAATCTCCGTCCGCCCAGCGGGGGAAAGAGATTTTTCTTCTTGCGGCTGTTCAAATTTCCTCAGGCCTACATAACTTCCGGCGCGTTTACGCCGATAAATTCAAGCCCTTTCTTAATGCGTTCCGCGACGCGCTGGCAGATGAACAGGCGGGACTTGGTCTGTTCCAAGTTCTCCTCGTCCAGTACGCGGCAGCTGTCGTAAAACGCATGGAAAAGCCCCGCCAGCTCAATGAGGTACGTCGTTAAGTGGTGGGGGCTTAAATCGGCCACGCAGTTGCGCAGCACCTGCTTAAACCAAACCAGTTTTAATAAAAGCGCGCGTTCCTGCGGCGCGAGCGGCGTGGTGATGCCGTTATATTCGGTGATGCCTTTTTCGGCGGCCGCTTTAAAAATGGAATGGATGCGCGCATGTACGTATTGCACGTAAAAAACGGGGTTTTCGTTGGTGCGTTTTTTAGCCAGGTCCATATCAAAGAGCATATGGGCGTTGGGGGTGCGGCTGGCAAAGAAGAAGCGGCAGACGTCCGTGCCCACTTCGTCCATCAGTTCGCGCAGCGTAATAAAACGGCCCGCGCGTTTGGACATTTTTACCTGTTCGCCGTGTTCCGTCAGGTGCACCAGCTGGTGAATAATCGGCACGAAAGAATTTTCTTCGCGGCCCAGCGCGTGTACGGCGGCTTTCATACGCGGAACGTAACCGTGGTGGTCCGCGCCCAGGATGTCAATCAGCGTATCGTAGCCGCGGTCGTATTTATTTTTATGGTAGGAAATGTCGGCCAAAAAGTAGGTCGGGCGGCCGTCTTTGCGCACGAGTACGCGGTCTTTATCGTCCTGCGCTTCGGCGTCTTTGGTGGAACCGAACCAGACGGCTCCTTCTTTTTCGTAGGTAAAGCCTTTCTCGCCCAGCGCTTCCAGCGCTTTTTGCGGGGCCTGTTCTTTGTGCAGGTCCGATTCGCGGAACCAGCGGGTAAAGTCTACATGAAAGTCTTTCATGTCCTGCTGCTGGGTTTTAATCAGTTCTTCCATCGCCCAGCGGCCGTAGTCTTCTTCTTTCAGGTCCGCCGGCATGCGTTTGGCCAAATCAATCAGGTAAGAGCCGTGATAGCCGTTTTCCGGCGGCTCTTTGCCTTCTTTTCTGGCTTTGACGGATACGGCCAGCAGTTCGGCCTGGTTGCCCGCGTCGTTGACGTAGTATTCGCTGTCGCACGAATAGCCCAGCGCGCGGTGTATTTTTACCAGGCTGTCGCCCAGGCTGGCGCCTCTGCCGCTGGCCACGTGCAGCGGGCCGGTGGGGTTGGCGGAAACGAATTCAATTAAAATATTGTGTTTGGCGCTTTCGGCGTCGCGGTCTTTGATGCGGCGGTCCGAAGCGGTGGTGATGACGAAATTGTCTTCCAGCTTTAAATTGATAAACCCGGGCGGCAGGGCCGACGCGTCGGCCACGGCGGTCATCTCGCGCAGCACTTTGCAGGCTTCTTTGGCGATTTCCAGCGGGTTCTTGCGCATTTTTTTGGCGGCGGCCATGGCCCACACCAGCGAAATATCCGCCCCGGTATGGGCGGGCGCGGCGGAAAATTCCACTTCCGGCAATTCAAAACCTTTGAAGTAGTCCGCGTTGGAGAGTTTTAAAGTAATGTCTTGTTTCAGTTTTTCTAGCATGTTGGGTTATTTTTTCTTAGCGGTTTTCTTCGCCGCGGCGGATTTTTTGGCGGCTGTTTTTTTAGGCGCCGCTTTTTTGGCGCCGGCTTTGGCTTTTGGAGCCGCTTTTTTTACCGCAGTTTTCTTGACGGCCTTTTTAACGGCGGTCTTTTTGGCCGCAGTTTTTTTGGGAGCCGTTTTCTTGGCGGCGGTTTTGGCCTTGGCAGCTGGCTTTTTGGCCGCGGGTTTCTTTTTTACCGCTTTTTTGACGGGTTCTTTGTAGCTGATTTCTTTGCCGAAGCTGAAAATTTTGTCCAGCGCGTAAAAATCGCGCGCTTCCTGGGTCATAACGTGGGCGAGGAAACCGCCGTAGTCGCTCACGCGCCAGAGGTTGCTGTCGCCCCCGTCGCGGTTTAATTTATAGTAGCCTTGTTCTTTGAGCTTTTTGCTGATTTCTTCTTCCACGGCGTCCAGATGCGGCTTGGAGGTGGCGGTGGCGATTAAAATATAGTCGCACAGGGAGGAAAGGCCGCCCAGGTCAAGCACTTTGATGTTTTCGGCTTTCTTTTCATCCGCAAGTCTTGCGGCCAGGCATACGAGTTCTTTGGTATTCATAAACCACCTCTGTATAAAACGGTATAAACGGCAATAAAATTAGTCTAGCATTTTTTGGGCGCAGTCTAAAGCGGCATCTGGAAATCTTTGCCCAGGATGATGCGCGTATCGCAAATGGCGTTGGCGTTGGTTTCCGATTTGATTTCGCTGTTTACCCCGATGGCGCGGCTTAATTGTTTTACCTGCACCAGCCGGCCGCTGTAATCCACAATGGCCGATTCTTCCTGCAGGGAGGGGTAGTTGTCGTACTGCAGTACGTCCACGCGCAGCAGGCCTTTTTCGTTCTGTTCGCGCAGGTACTGCGTCAGCGCGAGCGCCAGGCCCCGTTTGCCCGAAGCGTTTAAAATTTCCACCACGATGGGCCGGTCTTTCACCGCCAGGGGCGCCATGTCTTCCACCTGCGCCGCGGGCTGCGCGGCCGGCGTTTTGGTTTTGCGTCCGCGTTTGGCGGGCGGGAGCTTGACGGCAAAGTCGGCCGCTTCAATTTGGGAAAGTTCCAGCGACAAAAGTAAAAATTCGGCCGGGGTAAGGTTGGTGCGGCGGTCGTGCCAGGCGGCCAGGTAAGTCCACGCCGCGCGGGCGGCCAAAAGCGGATTATAACGCCAGGAAGCCAGCGCGTGTTTGAACTCTTCCCAGAATTCTTCCCGGTTGGTTTGCTCGGGGATGAAAAAGCGCGCGCTGTGGTCCGGCAGGCATTTTTCGCGGGTTTTGGGGTTGCATTTATCGGAACCGACGGAAACGATGGCTTTTTGGGTGGACGGATTATACGAAAACAGCATGGCCGGCGACGTCAGCACCGCCACGCGCACGCTGCGGTTTTCTTTGCGGGCCAGCGTCTGCGCCGTCTGGGACGAAAACTGCGCCGCGGCCGCCAGCAAAATGACGGCTATCATCAGCCACAGCAGGCAGCGTTCTATTATTTTTCTTGTTTTATAAGATGGTTCCATAAATCAATCCCCAGCGGGCAAAGCCATTTTTGCGAGTCAATGGTAAACAAGAGCTTGCGGTTGGCGGCGTAGAGGAGCGCCTTGTCCAGGTCCTGCAAGGCCAGGTTGCGGATGACGAAAGCATCCTTGTATTTACGGTCCTTGGAGGAAATATCGGCCACGAACAGGATTTTGGACAGCGTGCTCATTTGCAGGCTTCCCAGCGTATGTTCGGCGATGGCTTTTAGTACGTCTTTGTCGCGCACGTCAAACAGGTGCTGCGCAATCCAGGCCGAAGCGTAGCTGTGCAGCAGGCTGGGTTCCAGGCGGCAGATATCTTCAAAAAACGGCACCTTGATTTTATGTTCTTTGCAAAAGCGGATGAGTTCCGGGCCGGAAAAGCCTTTGCCCGCGTCGTGCAGAATGCCGGCTTTGACGGCGGATTCCACGTTTACATCGTAAATATCGCTAAGAGCGGCCGCCATTTCCGCCACGTTTTTGGAGTGCAGGTAGCGGTTGGTTTTTAAATGGGCTTTCAGCCAGTCGTGCACCGCGAGGCCGTAGAGCTTGTTCTGCCGGATGGTGGGCGCGATTTGGGGCGGCACGGTGTCGGGCACGTCCCCGCACGCCAGGATATGCGCGCGCACGCGGCTGGAAGAAAGCTTGGGGAAGAACCCGGGCAGGAACAGGTGTTTAAACGCGGCGGGATTTTCGTTATAGCCTTTGCGTTTGCCGGCCACCACGACGGCATTGTTAAAAATATAATGGGGGTTCTTCCAGTTGTGCAAATCGTTTAAACAGTCCGTACCCACCAGGAGGTAAATTTCCGGGTTATCGTAACGTTTTTTTAAATACTGCACGAGCTCGTAGGTATAGGTTTTTCCGCCGCGCTTGAGTTCGTAATCGTCAAACACGATTTTTTTGCCGCAGGAGGCAAAGGCCTGCTTGAGCATTTTCATACGCAGGCGGAACGGCGTGGGGGATTTGGCTTTAAAAGGGGAATGATAGGCCGGCACAATATGCGCCACATCCGGCGCGATGACTTTCATCGCGCGGCGGAACAGGGAAACGTGGCCTTTGTGGACGGGATCAAAACTGCCGCCGAAAACGAGTACTTTCATAACACCTCAATTATACAAGTTTTTCTGCCGTTTCCAAGCCCTGCAGGAGGGATGACTCCATAAAAGAGTATTCCCAGCGGCCGTAACGTCCCGCGCAGAGGCATCCGCGCCCGGCCAACGCCCCGAGGGCTTGGCGCACGGCGCGTGAGCGGTGCTTGTCGTAAACGGCGTAGGCATAGGGCAAGGTCTGCCAGAAGGAAAACAGAACTTCGTCGTACTTACTTATTATACCTTTTTGGACGAGCGCCTTCCAAATGCGCTTTTCCGCCGCTTTGGTGTGGGGCGTGTCCCCCGGCAGTTCTATATAAAAGGACGAAGTGTTTTTGGGCGCGTTATGGGGTGAAAACGAACTTTGCAGGCCCACGCGGTAGAACGGGTCCTGTTCGTCCGGGCAGTAAATCCAGCTAAAAGGTTTGTCCGGGCCGCCCTTGACGGCCAAATTATACACCGCCACGGACGTGTGGACGAGTTTATCCGCCAGTTTTTTAAGGGCCGCTTCGCCCTCCAGCAGGCGCAGAAATTCGGGCAGCGGCAGGGTGTTGACCAATCGGTCAAACGACACGGTTTCGCCGCCCACAACGGCGGTTTTCTTTTTTAAATTTACGCGGGTAACCGGCGCGCTTAAGCGCAGGTTTTTAACGCGCTCAGCCAGCGCGCTTACGAGCGCGCCGCAGCCGCCCGTTTTAGGATAGTAAAAATAGGCGTTGTACCCATAGGCTTTTTTAGCGGGTTTGCGCGCGCTTTTTATAATTTCCTGCGGGGCGGGCAGAGGGACGAACGGGCCGCACCAGTCGCACGTGAGTTCTTTGGGCGCGCGGCCCCAGAGCTTGGTGTTGTACGGGCGCATAAACTGTTCGTAAACGCCCGGGCCGAAAGCGTTCAAACACCATTCTTCAAAATTTTTAGGTTCTTTTTTAGGCCGCGCGGCGGCTTGCAGCAGGCCGTCCACACAGGCTTGCCGCCGTGCCGGCGGCAGGGCGAACAAATTGGCTTGGAACGGAAAAGGCACCCGGGCCGCGCCCGTGTAAATCCACGCTTCTCTTTTGATGCGCGCCAAATTGGTTTTGAGCAGTTTTTTAACGAGTTTTTTGCCGTAAGGCGTATGCAGGTGCAGGAGGTGGCCGCTGTAATCAAACGTAAAACCGCTGACGGTTCGGCTGGCGCACAGGCCGCCGGGCGCGGCTTCGCGCTCCGTTACGAGGTAATCCGTCCGCCCGAGCTGTTCCAGGTGATAGGCGGTGCTAAGCCCCGTCAGGCCGCCGCCCAGAATAAGGGTTTTTACGTGCATATCAGTCCGCTTTTAAATGCAGCAGCCACAGGGTAACAAGCCCCAGCGCTGCCGCCGAGAAAATAAACAGCGCCAGCGCAATCTGTACGCAGCAGTGCGTCAGCGTAAACGCCAGTACGTTAAAGAAAAGACCCGCCGCGGCAAACGCGCCCAGGATGAAGGCGGGCTTCCATTTCAGGCGTTTTAAGCGCAGGGCGATGTGGTCGTTGCTTCCTTTTAACGGGTTTTTGCCCTTTAACACGCGGGCCAGGCTGACAAAGGCGGTGTCAAACAGCGGCACCGCCAAAATAAACAGCGGGGCCAGAAAGCCCCAGTCGGAGCGTTCGCTGTAACCCGTGCCGATGGACAGCGCGGCAATCATAAAACCCAAAAAGGTGGCGCCGCTGTCGCCCAGGAAAATTTTGCGTTTGGCGTGGTTGTACGGCCAGAACGCCAGGCACGCGCCCAACAGCGCCAGCGCGGCAAAGTTGACGTAAACGTATTCGGACGGCAGGGCAATCACCGCCAGCCCCAGTGTGCATACCACGGCCTGGCTGACGCATAAGCCGTCCATAATATCCAGCAGGTTAAATGCGTTGGTCAGCCCCACCACCCACAGAAACGTAAGCGGATAGGCTACCCACGGCGAGGTAAACGCGTGGATGGATACGCCGTAGTGGATAAGGGCCGCCGTAGCCAGCGCCTGCACCAGCAGTTTAACGGGAACGGACACGCCTTTGGGTTTGTTTAAATCATCCGCCAGGCCCAACAGAAAAATCAGCGTTCCGCCGATAAATATCCCGCGCAGGTTGTGCAGGGTGCCGGACGGGAAAGCGGTGGTAAAACGGATAAGCGTAAGGGCCGTGAGCGTACCCAAAAATATCCCCGTTCCGCCCAGCACGGGTACGGCGGCGGCGTGTTTTTTTAGTCCGCCGGGTGCGTCCATAAACGCTTGGGCCGCAAAGCGGCGCAAAAACGGCAGAAGAACCGCCGTGAGGATTCCCGCCGTGAGCGCGCCGAGGAGATAAAGGACAAATGGTTTCATAATATTTATAATATCATAATAAGGAGAAAGGATATGCTCAAAAGAATTTTAACATTTTCGCTGGCCGTACTGCTGGCGGCCTGCGCGGGCGGACGCGTGCGGGAAATCCCGCCGGACGTGCGCGACTATAAAAGGGTGGATTTCTTTACGCAGGGGCGCACCCAGGCCGCGTTTAAAGTGATGGGCCAAATGCACGAAGATTATATGGACGGCGTTCTGCGGATTAAAAAAATAGGGGATGCGGATTACGACGTTGTGTTAATGACGGGTGCGGCTTACCGCGTGTTGCACGCCGTCGTCAGCCCGGAAGGCGTGGCCTACCGCTATTTGTTTAAAGACGCCGACACCCCCGCCGTGCGCGCCCGGATCACCCAGCTGCTTAATTTATTGGTGTCCGAACCCGGCGTCTACCAGAGCCGGCGCATAAAAGACGATAAAGTGATTATCACCTACCAGGGCGCAGAAGCCAAAGCGCGGTTTTTATACCGCCGGGGGGAGGCGTATCCGTATGCGGCGCAGTCGGTAACGCTGCTCAATACGGCGGATCTTTCGTATGACGAATACGCGCCGTTTGACGCGGACGGCACGGAAGACGTGCCGCACGTGCTGGTGTACCGCGACGGCAGCGTAACGCTGGATATGACGCTTATCAGTTTGCGGTAATCTTTTTTGAGGAGTACGGCGCAAGGTTTTAAAAAGGCCTTGCGCCGTTTTTTTTTTTTGATACAATTGGATGCGGCATTGATTCGGGGCTCAAAAATTATTAAACTAAAAATAAGCTTTTGAATCTGCTTGCTAAGGAGTTTTTTATGAAAAAAGGTTTTACACTGATTGAATTGCTGGTAGTAGTTTTAATTATTGGTATTTTATCCGCGGTGGCTCTGCCGCAGTATTCTCGCGCAGTAGAGAAATCCCGCGCAGCAGAAGCACTGACGATTGCCGACGCCGTACATAAGGGTGTAACCCTTTATTATTTGGCGGCCAATTCTTTTCCTTCTTCTTTGGATGAGTTGGACATCCAGGTAAGTCCTTCTAAAACATTTGATATTGTGCTGGGACAGGATGGCTACTCCGCGTGGGGTTTTCGCGTCCGTCGGTTAGGGAAAGGTTTTTCTTCTTTTGCTAATGAGTATTATGAACTGACATATGAATACGACAGTTCGGGCAAGGTGGTAGAACGCACCTGCACGGGGCATCCTTGTAAATATGTGGTTACTTCTACCGGTACTTGGCACGGGATGACAACCTTTTAAATGCGGTTTTTTCGGAATTTTGTAAACGCAGGAATACTCGGATTGCTGATTTGCGGAGTATTCCTGCGTTTTGTATTTTTATTTGTTGCGTTTGAGTATGATGAGCTTTTTACCGCAGTTACGTCCAACCCATCCCTATCCCTGCCGTGGATTGTTAAAAACTGGCTGCTGATTGATGTGCATCCTCCGTTGTATAATATCCTGCTTTATCTTTATAACTGTCTTTATTATATCCGTGCGGAATGGTGGCTGCGCGTGCCGAGCGTCTGTTTTTCGCTTTTGTCCGTTTGGGCAGCTTGGCGGATGTGTCCGCTGTATTTGGGCCGCACTGTGCGGCTGATATTTGCCGGGTTATGGGTGTGCTCCTTCCAGCTAATGCTGTTTGCACCGCAGGCACGTTCTTACAGCCTGCTGGGGCTGTTGTCGCTGGTGCATATGTTTATTTCTCTGGATATTTGGCGGCGGGTTTGGAGAGGCCAAAAGATACCTCTTCAAAGATGGCTTTGCTGGGCTGTATCGGGCGGATTGTTGGGATATACTCATTATTTCGGTGTGGCCGTTTTTTGCGCAGGAAGCGTTATGCTGGCGGCGGGGCTGTGTGTCTGCCGAAAGGCTTTATTCCCGTTTCTGTATTGTTTCGGAGGTGCGTTTGGGGGTATGTGCCTTTGGATGATACCCAATCTACTGTCTAATCTGGCTCAAAAGCGCTTTGCAGGCAACTGGTGGGCGGCTGAATATACGTTTACCGAAGGGATTTTTCAAACTGCCCAGTTCATTTTTGGCGGTTATTGGATTTATTTGCTGATATGCATATTCTGCTTTGGAGTGCTGGTGTGGGAGGCAAAACAGATTTTCAGCGGGAAGGGAGTCCCTTTTCTGCGTGAAAAAATCTTTTTATTCGGGGTTGTTTCAATAGTCGTATTAACTGTATTTTTGCTGTCTATTAAATTGTATTTGCTGGTTCCCCGGTTTTTTATTGTATTGTTTCCCTACATTTATTTGTTTGTCGCTGTATCGGCGGGGCAGTGGCGGCGGAGCGCTTGGCTGAGGGCTGCGTTGTTTGGGCTGTGCGCCTGGAATATATTCACTTTTAGCGGGTATGCCCAGTACCGCTATCTGCATATGCCGGATAATGCCAAAGAGTTTTCCATACATTTTTTGCGGGAATATTCGGGAAAAAAGCTTTTTATATTTGTGTTGGAGGGATTGCCTGTGCCGGCTATGCAGGCGATGTTCAGCCACTATATTTATGAGTATTATGGCCGAAAAGATGTGTCTGTAACAGTATTAAATCCGCTGCCTGGGCCGCAGACCGAACGGATCCTGCGGCAAAATCTGGATGCTGTGATTTGGTTGCCTAATTGCAGTTACGAAAAGATTAAGCGTTTACGGCAACTGACAGGGTTAGCTTTTTCGCGCGTGAAAGATGTTGGTTCTCATTGCGAGTTGGGGTTTCTTCCCGAGGAGGCGGAGAGGAAATAAAAAAGATTCCTTACCGCACCTGTTTTAAAATCAGCCACATCCACAGCGGATAAAGCGTAAGCAGAAGGATTTTTACGCCCAGCGCGGCTCGCGGCCCGCAGGAAGAGCTTAGCGCGCAGGCAATCGCCGTCGCCGTGCAGGCGCACAGCATTAAAAGCAGTTTTTTGTATTCATACGCAATAGGATATACTTTTTGCGTAAACGTAAACAGCGCGCCCGCCATCGCGGCGTAACTCAGCGCCACGGCCCAGCCCGCACCCACAATGCCGATATGCGGCACCAGCGAAAGGTTCGCGGTAATGCTCACCGCCGCGCCCAAAAGGGTAATCCACATCAGCACGCGCGTTTTTTTGGTAATTACCGGGCCGACCATAAAGTTAATATACAGCCCGTAGCAGAAGTAGCCCGTAAGCACCAGCGGAATGATTGGCAGGCCGCCCCAGTAGGCGGGGCTTATCAGGTGGAAATCGCCGAACAGGCTGCTTTGGATAATCGGGGGCATAAGAAGCGACAGGCCGAGCAAAAACCAGCTGCCCAGCGCAAAGAAGAAAGAGAGCACCCGCGCGAACGTTTCCTTGGCGTCCGCATCCTTGGCGTGCGCCAGGAAAAAGGGCCGCCATGCCTGGTCAAACATAGACACGAGCAACATCATAAATACGCCGATTTTAAAGTTGGCCTGGTATACGCCCACCTGTTCCAGCCCCACCAAATGCACGAGAATAGGCTTGTCAATCACGCTGATGAGCAGGCTCGCGAGGCCGGCGGGCACAAACGGCCACGCAAAGCGCAGCATATCCGAGTACAAGGCGCGGTTAAACGAACAGAACCGCCCCCGCAGTTCGCGCCAGATGACGGGGGATAACAGCACCAGCGACGCCAGCGAGCCGAAAATGTTGGCCCATAAAATAGACGCAATCCCTTTATGTAAAAACGCGATAAAAACAATGTTGCCGATGACGTTTACCACAATAGACGCCGTGCGTACGCCCGCAAAATACCAGGGCCGTCTTTCCAGGCGAAGCTTGGTAAAGGGAATCATATTCAGCACGTCTAAAAACAGCACCCACACCGCTAAATGCACAATATGCGCATGCTCCGCGCCGATGCCGATAAGCACCGCAAACGGTTCGGCAAACAGCCACAGCAAAACGGACAGCAGTACGCCGTTTAGCAACAGCCCGTAAAAACAATGCTGGAACACTTCGGTCCGGTCTTCCCGGTCGCTGGCAAAGCGCAGGTAACTTTGGTCCATGCCGAACAAAAACAGCACGTTTAGCAGCGCCACCACGGCAAACGTCGTAGCGATGACGCCGTATTCCCCGGGCAGGAGGTAATACGTATAAAAAGGGACGAGACAGAAATTAAGCAGGCGGGCCAGCACCGTGGAGGTGCCGTAAATCAGCGTTTCTTTGCCCAGCCGTTTGAGGTTTGCCATAACAAAAAAATCCCGCGCGGCGTTTAAACCGCGCGGGCGGGTTTTCCTTATAATTTAACGAACAGAATTTCCAGGAGTTTTTTGAATTTGCCTTCAATCTTTTTGGTTTCGCTGAGCGTTTCCGCATGCGAAAGCGGCGTTTTGGTAATGCCGCAGCCCATATTGCTCACCCACGCAAGCCCCAGTACCGAGAGCCCGCACTGGCGCGCAACGAGCACTTCCGGCACGACGGACATCCCCACCACCGTGGCACCCCATTTTTTAAACATCTGGATTTCGGCGGGCGTTTCAAAGTTCGGGCCCGTGGCGGCCAGGTATACGCCTTCGCCGGCGTTTACGCCCACTTTTTTGGCGGCGGCCAGCGCGGTTTTGCGCATGGTTTTGTCGTACGCTTCGGACAGGTCAAAAAACATCGGGCCGAAGGCCGGGTCGTGATTGCCGATGAGCGGGTTGTTGCACATAAAATTGATGTGGTCTTTGAGCACGCACAGCGAACCGGGTTTTAATTTTAAGTCCATAGAACCCACGGCCGCGGAAACGAGCAGTTTTTCAACGCCCAGGAGTTTTAACGTGCGGATGGAAACGGCCAGATCTTTCATCGGGTGGCCTTCGTAATAGTGAAAGCGGCCCTGCATAATAACCACTCTGCGGCCTTTGTATACGCCGAAAATCAGGTTGCCGCTGTGGCCGGGAACGGTGCTTTTTAAAAATCCGGGAATGGACGAATAGGGCACTTTTACTTCTTTTTCCAGGGGCGGAACCGAGCCGGCGAGCCCGGAGCCCGTGATAAGAGCGATTTCGGGTTTGAAGTTTTTCGTCTTTTTGTTAATAAAGGCGGCGGCTTTTTTCACTTGCGCTAGTTGGGTCATAACTATCCTCCGGTGTAGGTTGTTACAGCGTCGTCCGTTCCGGCGAAAACGCGTTTTCCACGTGTTCCGTTCTGTCCGGCAGGACGCATACCACGTCAAATCTTATACTATCAAATTTTAAGCCTTTTGCTTTTATGTACAGCGCCGCCGTTTGCGCAATACGCTTTTGTTTGGCGGGCGTTACGGCCGAAAGCGGGCCGCCGAACGCTTCGTACGAGCGTGTTTTTACTTCGGCGAACACCAGCGTTTTGTCGCAGGAAAGAATCAGGTCTATTTCGCCGCCGGGCGCGGAAAAATTCCGCTCCAGCACGCGGTATCCTTTGGCTTGTAAAAAACGGGCGGCGCGGTCTTCGCCGGCTTGTCCCCGGGTGCGCGTATTCATGGCAGAATGGACGGGTGAAGCAGTTTGCGCACCGGCGCGAACGAACGGCGGTGCTCCCGGCAGGGGCCCAGTGCGCGCAGAGCTTCCATATGCTTGGCGGTGCCGTAGCCTTTATGGCCGGAGAAAGAGTAGCCCGGATAGAGTTTGTCCAATACGCCCATATACCGGTCCCGCGTTACTTTGGCGATGATGCTGGCCGCGGCGATGGCGAGGGATTTAGCGTCCCCGTCCACCACGGGCACCTGGCGCAGTTTGAGCCCGGCGGCGGGGTAAGGCCCGTCAATCAGGGCCACCGCATGCGGCAGATTGACAAACTTTTGCGCCGCGCGGCGCATGGCTAAAAAGGTGGCTTGCAGAATGTTTAATTTGTCTATTTCGGCGGCGGAGGCAAACCCCACTCCGTACGCTATGCCGCCCTGGCGGAGCCGTTCAAAAATTTCTTCGCGTTTTTTTTCGGTAAGCTTTTTGCTGTCGTTCACGTCGGTAAAGTGCGAGACGAGCGCCGGCGGAATAAAACAGGCGCACGCCACCACCGGGCCCGCCAGGGGGCCGCGGCCGGCTTCGTCTATGCCGACGATAAAATTGGCTTCTAAACGCAGGGCCTGTTGCTTGTCAAAATCTTGTAAGGGGTTGGACATAAATTTATTATATCAATAATCCGCCGTCGGCGTATGCCGGCCCGTTTAAAAAATGGGACGCTCTATAATCGTTACGTGCGCGTCGCCCCGGAAATGGCGGACGGGATTAAGCACGAACTGTTCGTACAAGTAATCCGCCGGGGCAATGTCCTCCGGCAGCCGTGCGGGCGCGGCCAGCGGGATGGAAAGATTGAAATGCACCGTTTCCTGCGCGGTCAGCCCGAGGTTGCTGGTAACGGAAGCGGTGCGCATTTCGTTTAAGTGGATATGCAGCCTTTCCGGAAAAGAGTACTCGTGCGGCGTGATGCGCAGCCACAGGGATTTGTCTTTATTATAAACGGCCAGCGTGCGGGCTTTGGGGTCAAAAATCATGGTAATATGCGCGCGCCGGTTTTTGCCGTTGACCAGGTAGCGGTACAAGTTGGGCAGGTATTCAAGCGAACCGTCAAATTGATAAACGGGCCAGGAATTTTTGCCCACCGGAAACATACTGTAGGCGTTTACGTGCCGGATAGAGGCGTTGGGCTGCCCCGGGTTCATTTTGCGCTCAAACGAAAACGCCAAATCCCGCGCGTTAAAGCCCGAAGGGGTCAGCTGGCTGAGGTCTCTTACGTAGCGCATACGCATGCCGGCTTTGGGGATGTTCGGCGCGAATACGGCGCGGAAATTGTCCCGGTTTTCGGACAAAAAGCGCATCCGTTTGATTAGGCGCATTTCCAAATCGCGGCTGCACTGCCGTTCCGTTTTGGCGAACAGTTCGCGCAGGTGGGGCGTTAGCACCATAAAATGGCGCTTGTAATAGGCGGTGGCGAAAACTTCAAAAAAACGTGTGCCGCGAAAACGGTCTTCCAGCCTCCACAACGCTTTCAGCGCGTTGAGCGGGCTGGAGTGCTGGCTGAGCAGCTGTTCCACTTTTTGGGCCGGCTGGAACGGCAGCCGCCCGGTGTATTTGGGAGTATGTTTGCCTTTGTTTACGCGCACGCGTACGGCGTCTTTTATGTTCTGTTCATTAAAGAATGCCGCCCGTGCTTTTTTGGAAGTGGGGGAAGGTGCGGTGGGCGGAAGGGTGTGCCGGTGCGTCATTTGCACGGCAACGGAGCCCGCCGCGGCGCGGAACGCCGCATTGGTGCTGACGGCCTGGGTGGCGGCGTCGGTTATTTTTTGAAATTCCTGCGCTTCCTGAATGCGAAGGGCGCGGATGGCTTTACGGGAAAGTTTTTGGGCCTCAGCCGCCGGGAGCGCGGCCAGGAAAAGGGAGAGCAGCAACGACGTAAGTTTCACACGGAAGTAGGTTTTCATATGTACAGGATAACAAGAAAACATTTACAGGAAAAGGGCCAAAAGACCTATCGGCGGCTAGGCCCTGCCCCGGGGTTTCTTTGTTCCTTTGTACGGTTGCTTGGCAACATTGTTTAAACAGTGTGGCTCAATCAGTCGGATGAAACCATTAGAGAAAGGAAGAGTCGTTTTGCCGTTTTAAGCAGGTCTTAGCCGTGGTGTTGCTGTTGTGGTTCCGGCCTTAGCCCGTCTATAAAATCCGTTTTACGCGGGAGAAGCGTTTTATTTGTTTGAGCGAAGCGAGTTGTAAAACGCGCCGCGTAAAACTGGATTTTATGGGCACCGGCCGGCAGTCTTTTTCTCCCTTTTTCTGCTGCCAGAAAAAGGAAGTAAAATC